>JBKJKS010000470.1:0-2513 GCA_046597295.1 Saprospiraceae bacterium | reverse complement strand
TATTTTGGTAGTGAAAAGAGACGTTCTTAAATTCTACCCGATTGGTAAAATGTTTGATCTCGCGGGCATCCGGCGCATCACAAATGGCCACGTCGGCATCCAGCACGGCTTGCACGCGCTCCAGGGCGCCCATACCCTTGCGAATGCTGTAGGAGGCGCCGGTGAGCTGCTTGGCCGGTTCGATCACGTTGTAAAAGGCGTACAGAAAAGTAAGGAAAGTGGCCGCGGAAATTTCTCCGGCGAACACCTGCCTGGCCCCAAACCACAGCACGACAGATACCGCAGCGATGCCCAGGAATTCGGACAACGGTGACGCCAGATCGCGGCGGCGGTATAAGCTGGTCATGGTGCCGGCATAGTGCGCATTCTCGCGGGCAAAACGGGTCCGCTGCCAGGCCTCGGCGTTGAAGCCTTTGATGATGCGCAGCCCACCCAGCGTCTCCTCCACCAGCGAACCGATGATACCCAGCCGGCTTTGCGCCGCACCCGACTGCCGCCGCAGGCTCCGCCCCACCCCACCGATGACCAGGCCGGAAAACAGCATGAGGCCCAGGACAAAGACCAGCAGCCCCGGCGATACGTAGACCATGAAAGCCACGCTGCCCAGGATGACGATCGGTTCCCGGGCCACGGATTCTACCACGCCCACAATACTCCATTCCACCTCCTGCACATCGGCCGAAATACGGCTCATCAGGTCGCCCTTGCGGGCCTCGGAAAAGTAGGACAGGGGGAGTGATAAAATTTTGTCCACCAGCCGCAGGCGCAGGTCGCGCACGATGCCGTTGCGCACCGGGGCCAGGAAGTACAGGGAGAGATAGCGGAAGAGATTTTTACCTAAAAATACGCCGACCAGGAACAGGCACACGATGAGCAGGGCCTGCTCCCGGCCTTGATTTTCAATAAGTTGGCTAAAGAAAAGATTGATCTTGCTTTCCAGCCCGCCCATCGGCGTGACCGGCCGGGCGGGTGCTGTGCTGCCTTCCCCGGCGCTGAACAGGATCTGCAGAAATGGCTGCAGCACGGGAATACTGATGACCATGAACAGCGACATCAACAGGTTGCACAGTACGGCAATGGCCAGCAGTTTTCGGTAGGGGGCATAGTAACGAAGCAAACGGCGCATACTTTTTGGCTTGGTCTTTGGCAGGTTGATCTTTCGAAAAAAAGAAAACCCCAAAGCGTTACGGCGATGGGGTGCTGCGGAGCGCAAAGGACGGACGAAAATTCGGGCTGGGCAAATTGCGCCTGGCAAAACTGCCCTTATCCGGAATTTGCCGTAGTGCCGATTTTAGCGCCAATACCCCACGAAAAGTTTTGTTATGTCACAAAAAAGCTTATTTTTGTGCTACTTCCCCTTCACCATTTTAAATTCACTCCTAAACCACGCACCCAAATGATCACCTATTTGCTCGTTGCCCTGACCTTGCTGGTCAGTGGCTGGCAAGGCTTTTCGAAAGACCGCGCCAAAGCCTGATGGATCACCAAAAACGAAAGCCGCACCGGGAAGATTCCGGTGCGGCTTTTTTATTTCACCGCCCCTGCTCCCGCCACCCCAGCCGCGCCTCCATCCGTTCAATTATCGCAAACACCGCCGGGCAAGTCACCAGATTCTCCGTATGGGTCCAGGAGCGGCTGGCAAAGGACGTTTTATCGGTATGCGGAAAGTCGCGGCAGTCGCCGGGCCGCACTGCGTAAATGCGGCAATGGCCCGTAGGGGCCAGGAAAGGGCAGGGCGTGGCGTTGGTCTGCCAGTTGCCCTGCGCGTTTTGTTCCAGATAGGCGGTCTTCAGCGTTTCGGTGGTCAAAGCGAGGTGGGCAGCGGCATTTTGCAGGTCACGTTCGCGAAATTCGGGTTTTAGCGTTTTGCAGCAATTGGTACAGGCCAGGCAATCCACCGCGGCGAACACTGCAATGTGGGTGTCACGGGCCAGCACATCCACCCGGCGGCGATCCAGCGTCTTCAACCAGCGAAAGAAGCGGAAGCCGCGTGTGCGTGTGGCTTCCGCTTCTTTTTGCAGGTTAATAATGCTGGATGGATGGCTCATTAAATGGTACGTAACCGGATGCGGACGGCGACGCCGGTGTTTTCGGCAATTAAGACAAAAGGTATAGAAAAGTCAAAATCGGCCTCCAAAACAGCCATCATACTTTGCACGTGAACTGCTGGCAATACGTGTCCGGGACGCAGATAAATGATTCCCCAAAATGGGTTTTTATCCCGAAAAATCAGGGTTCCAAAATCGCTGTCTTGAGAGATGATTACCCGTTCCTGCGCCAAGCCCATTTCAAGAATTTTGATGTCTGGCAAGCGAAACAACCGTTCTTCCTTGATATCCAGAACATCCATTCCTTCACCTCGCAAAAAAGAGACCAGTTCTGCATCAATATTTTCGTCGGTTAAAAATTGGAGATTTTTAAATCTCATGCGTCAGCGCGGTGGCGAACCTCAATGACAATTTCATTCCGGGCAAAACGTGCCGCGTAGCGAATGGCTTCCAAAACAAGGTCCC
>JBKJKS010000453.1:0-8902 GCA_046597295.1 Saprospiraceae bacterium | reverse complement strand
TCCTGCAAAAAACCAAGCCGGTAGCCTTTGAAAAAATCATCCCGCGCCAGGTCGCGCACAATGACGGTATCATTACCGGCCAGCAACTGCCAGCCCGTCGGCGTCGGCAGATCATACCACACCAACAGCGTATCGAGACTTTTTTCAGGCAATAAACGCAGGCCCGGCACTTCCGGCTCCACCCGCAGGGGAATCGAGTCCGGCGGACCGGTGTAAATGAGCTTGACCAGGCCATAGCGGTTGGCATTCCGCTCGAACAGCCGGAAGCGGGCCTGGTCTTTGAACACGCGTAACGTAGTGAACCGGCGTGCCGAAGCCGGCGTGACCACGACCGTCGTATCCGCAAAAGCAATACTTTCACTATCGGTCGACCACTTCAGATTTAGATCCTTGTCGGCGAATGCCAGCATCTTGAAACGGCCGCCTTTGACGTTCTGGATGCTGAAGAGACCATTTTTGTCGGACTTGGCCAGATAAAACGGCTTTTCCTTCCGGGCCACGCTGTCTTCCAGGTTCTCATAGAGCATTACGGATACATTCTCCACCGGATCGCCGGTGAGGGCATCGACAACCACTCCCGAAAGGGTCAGGCTGTCGAGAAAGTCGCCGGTCGAAAAAACGAAACGGAGGTCTTTGGCTGGATTGCCTTCGTGCAGATCCTGCACGGCACTGCCGAAGTTGATCGTGTAAGTCGTATTGGGCCGCAGTATTTCGCCTTCGGCAAATTTTACCGCCACCGTTTTGCCTTTCAAACTAATGTCCGGGCGCTTGTTCAGCGGCGGCGATATCAGCACCTGCGTCGGCGCATCTTTCAGCACAATCCACTCATCGAAGCGGAGCTGGATGCGGGTGGCCGCGAAGCGGGTACTGAAATTAGGCGAGCTGGCCACCGAATCCAGCTGCGGCGGCGTCGAGTCCTTCGGCCCACCGGTCGGTATTCCTTGCCGGGCACAGGCGAAAAAGCAGCAGGCCGCGAGCAGGATGGCGGCAGGGATATAAAATCTTCTCATAGTTTTGGCGCCACAAAGGTACATGAACGCCATCGGTCCGGTAAGCGCGGCGCAAAAAGTGAACAACTTGCCGGGTCCGGCACGAACTTTTTTAGGGCTTCTATCCTTATGCGCTACTGGAGACGGTGCACGTACCTTTACAATTACAAAATAACGAATAATGGCAAAAGAATGGACGCTCGGCGAGAAAGGCCCGTCGCTAAAGAAAGAAGCCGAGTTTGCGGTGCTGGTCAGCCTGATCACGCCGGCGGTAACCGAAACGCAAGCCCACGAGTACATGGACGAACTGGAGTTCCTGGCCCTCACCGCCGGCGCCACCACCATCAAGCGATTCACCCAAAGGCTACCGCATCCGGAACACCGCACCTTCGTCGGCAGTGGAAAAGTGACCGAAATAAAGCAGTACCTGGATCGCCATGAGGAAGTCAACATGGTCATTTTCGATGATGACCTCACCGGCCGGCAGACCAATACACTGGAGGAAGCCCTGAAAGTGAAAATCGTGGATCGTTCGACACTGATCCTCGATATTTTTGCCAATCGCGCCCAGACCGCCCAGGCCAAGACACAGGTGGATCTGGCCCAGATGAAGTATTTGTTGCCCCGCCTGCGCGGCCTGTGGACCCACTTGGAGCGACAGGGCGGCGGTATCGGGATGCGCGGACCGGGAGAAACCCAGATTGAGACGGACCGCCGGATCGTGCAATACCGGGTAAAAGTATTGGAGGACCGGCTCCGCGATATTGACCGCCAGTCACAGACGCAGCGCAAAACCCGGGGAGAACTGATCCGGGTGGCGCTGGTTGGTTACACCAATGTGGGCAAAAGCACCCTCCTCAACCTGATCAGCAAATCGGAAGTGCTGGCGGAGAATAAGCTGTTTGCCACCCTCGACACGACGGTGCGCAAGGTGGTCTTCGGACAGATCCCTTTTCTGCTGTCCGATACGGTGGGCTTTATTCGCAAATTACCGCACCACCTGGTGGAGAGTTTCAAAAGTACCCTCGACGAAGTCCGGGAAAGCGATATTCTGCTGCACGTGGTAGACGTAGCGCATCCGCAATTTGAAGATCAGGTCCGCACGGTGCAAAAAACCCTGGAGGAACTGGGCGCCGGCGATAAGCCGACCTTGATGGTGCTCAACAAAATAGATCTGTACCGCGAACGCTACTTCGACGATCTGGTGAACGCGGATACCCGCCAGGAACTGGAAATCGAGCTGCGCGAACGGTTGTTGCATGCGTATGGGGAAAACGTTTTCATCTCTGCGCATACCAAAGAGGGGATGGACGATCTGCAGGAGCGCATGACCCGCCTCATCAAGGAGGCTTACGTGATTCGTTATCCACATCAGGTGAAAAGCTGGTCCTAAAGGAGGTTGTGTCACATGCACAGTCTGTGCAGCAACGTTTACGAAACTTTCAGAGTTTCGTAAACGTGTGGCGTTTGAATGTATATCGTGCGTAACAGCAGTTGCTACACCCCGCTCAACGAAACAAATCGTTACAACCGCACAAATTTCAACGTTTCCGATCGGCCGCTTTCATTGACTTTCAGCCAGTAAATGCCGGGTGGCAAGTCGCCGATGGGCAGTTCCAGCCGATTGGCATGCCAGTCCGTATCCTGCGGCAGCTGGTACATTAACTTCCCGGTCGGGTTGAATATCTGCAAAGATTCGAAAGCGGGTTCCCGAATCCCCGAAGTCAGCACAATGGTGTTGCCATTGACCGGGTTGGGCGCCAGGGTGTAACCGCCGGCATCCCCCTGGTACGCGACTGCGCGGAGGGCCAGCTGTTCCGTCCGACCATTGCGGTCCACCTGCGACAACCGGTAGTAATTGAGACCACTTAGGGGTTGCTGATCCGTCAGCTGGTAGGCCGTCAGGTAGTCGGCATTGCGGCCGGCTACCTTAGCCAGCGGCGTGTACTGCAGACCATCGGTGGATCGCTCGATGCTGAAATAGTCATTGTCTTTTTCCTGAGCGGTCGACCAGCGCAACTCGACGGTATTAAGCTGCACCCGTGCATCGAAGGCAATCAGCTCCACCGGCAGTGCCGAGGCGTACACGTAGTTCATACATTCCCGGTCCTTGGGGCCGATCGCGTTGCAGCAACTGGGATTCATATTGTTGCCCGGATAAGTAGTCGCACTCAGGTGATCCATCTTCAGCGAGTGGGATATTTCATGGGTCAAGAGCCGCTCATAGTTGGTGGAAGTCAGGCAGGCCCGCACCCCGTTATTCAAAAAGAGATAGCCCCAGGCAGCGTTTTTCCAGGTATCTCCATTATATATATGAGTAGTGCTTAGCATGTAGCCACCGCCCAGGCCCAGTGTACCGGCACAATTATTGAGATCCGGCAGCAGATTGCAGGGGTCGTCGAAAAGCAGTAATATGCTTTGGGTGCCGTTCAGGTTATTATTCAGGTAATCAATAAAATCCTGGCCGGCCACCGACATATCGGAGCAGTCAGGCGTAAAATCAGTCGAACCGCTGTACGCCAGGTCCAGGCCGGGATATTCGGCATTCATGGTGTTGATCGTGCTTTGGTAGCGCTCGGCAGCATCAGCCGGCGCATTGGTCACATCATAGTACATGTTGATGGTCTGGTTTTGCCACCGCGACAGCCCAAGACCCAGGTCAAAATCGCAACCGGTCGGTAAGGCCCGGTCGCTGACAAATTCGGAAATCGGTTGAGCAGCCTGTGCCTTACTGGCATCCCAGGGTACATATGGGCCTTTACCTTGCTGCTGAAGCAGTTGCAGGAGCTCCTTCGACCGATAGACCATCAGTGGTTCGGCGACCACGCCGTCCGGACGCGGGTACACCCCCATGGACAGGCTCGTCTCGACCGGAACCAAATAGGCGTAATCGCCTCGCAAACTTTCTTCAAAAACATAGTAGGATAGCATCATCAGCCGCCAGCTGCCATTATTTTCGTCCAGAAACAGGAGGTAATTACGGTCTGGCTGCGGGATGAAATCTCCGGTAATATCCAGGCGACCGAATGGATCGTAGTAAGAATACTGCCGCAGGGTAAAAATATCAGCCACGGCCAGGGGGCCTTTGGCGGCGACTTCCACCGTAAAATCACAATCGCTGTGGAAGCGTCCGTTTTGGCTCACTTCATACGTTTTACCGGCTCTAACCAGGACGACGGCATCACTGGCCAGGTATAATTCAGCCAGATTTTTATAAGGTATGATCGTGGTAGCCGTAGTGGAAAAAGGGAGCAACAGGCCAAAAACCAGTAAAAAGTACAGGGAATAGCGCATTATAAGTTCTATTTATATTGAAATAAAGGGCAGCATTAGCAGCGACAAAAAACTTGTGCCAGCCCGTTTACCCTAAAAAAATCTGGGCGTAAAACCTCCGAAAATGAAAAGCCGTCCAAAGAAGCATTGCTTCTTTGGACGGCTTTTCAGCGTGAGAACGAAATATTCAGCGCTTTTCCAGCGTCAGGTTCAAGCGTTCGGTGGCCCCCTGTACGGTCACCCGGTACAGGCCGGCGGGCCAATGCGCGGTTGAAAGTGGCCACAGCAAAGCCCCGGTCTCTGCCGTCCGGGTTTCTTCGAAGGTGACTTGTCCCAATACGTTGGTGACCAGGATGTGCAGGTTCTGGGGCTTGTCGAGCTGCAAATGCAGCATCCCGTCTGCGGAAGTCGGGTTGGGCGCCAGGGCGCCACGCAGGGTTCGACGCTCCAGCAAAGCCTGGCGGATGGGCGAATATTCCGCCTGCCCGTCCACATCCAGCATACGCAGGCGATAGTACAGGGGCGTATTCAATGGTGGTTGCCGGTCAAGGAAGGTGTAGGCCTGCGTAGTGCCGGTTTGTTGCCCGGCTATATCGCCGATGCGTGTAAAGTGGCTGGCATCGCCTACGGAACGCTCCACTTCATAGCGGTCAAAGTTGCGCTCCGTAGCCGTTTTCCAATCCAAGCGTACCGCATCAGTCTCAACATGGGCTTGAAAATCAAGCAGTTCTACCGGCAAGGAGGTGTTGACGCCTTGTAGATAGACGGTATAGCTGCGCGCCGGGAGGGTGACGTGGAGCTCATTGTTATTGGTAATGTTGGTATAAGTCGTGCCGGAATAGCCGAGCATATCGGTGAAGGTCGTGCCGGCCGGTGCCCCCCAGGCCGTATTGATGGTCTGGTACATATCCAGGTCGTTGCCCGAGAAATTGATGGCAACGATCACGTTCTTGCCGGACCCGTTTGGCTGTAACTGGTAAATAAGGGTGGTCTGTGGAATCCCATTGGCACCGGGCACGAAGAACTGCGGATAAGGGGTATTGATGCGGCTCAGGTAATCGGCCGCCGGAGAGCCGTATATATAATCCTGGTGCAGACTCATCAGGTTATTGATCCGCGTTTTCAGGTTGATCAACGGCGTATTCCCGACCTGTACGCCGTAGTAATCGAGATAAAAGACACAGGGAGCGCCGATCTGGTTATTGGTCAGGATATAGGCGTAGGCCAGCAGCGCATCGTTCTGAATACCGAGACCGTCTTTGCGCAGATCGTGGTTGTCCACGAAGGTGACCACATTAAAGGAGTTTGTCCCGGCGGCTTCCACCATTCCGCTGTCGAACAGGTTGCGCACGTCATAGCCGAAAGCGTCGCAGGCGTCTTTTAAGGCGCCCCGCAGCGCGAAATCAAAGGCCCGGACCTTGATTGCGCCCAATGCGCCACTCGTCATGCCCGAATTTACATTATTCACCCAGTCGTTCAGCGCCCCGGCGCTGTAGTCAAAATATTCGCCGACCACCAACTGCGGTAAAGCGCCCGTCGTATGCAGGTGATTCATCAGCTGGCTCACGTAGGCGGGTGCAAAATTTTTCACCGCGTCCATGCGCAGGCCTTTTACCCCGACGGTCTGGATCTGCCATTGGGTCCAGGCGTTTAATACGGTCTTGGTGACGGTTTGTTCCTGATCATAATCGTAGAAAAAAAGCGGGCAATTCCAGTCGCAATCGAGGCTCTCGGTCACGCCGCCTGCATTGGCCGTGTTATCGTTGGGCCGGAAGCCGTTATAATTCATGCCGCCCTGGCCGCTGGGCAGGTTGTTGTAGTTGGTGTAGGTCCAGTATTCCAACTCGCTGACAATGTCGCTGCTGCGGGGCGTACTGTAGAGGCCGTAGGCGTACTGGTCGGAATAGCCGGAATTAAAATTGGTCAGGTAAATAAAAAGCGTATCGTCCACGGGATTGAAATTGCCCGCAGTGAGGGTGATCTTGAACTCATCGGTATAACAGCCGCTGAAGTCGTAGAGAGTCGCCAGTACGCCCTGACCGAACGTGTAACTATTGAAGGGTTGCCCACAGTCGCCGCCGCCATTGGGCTCCACCTCATTCACATTGACGCCATTGCTGGCCGATCCGTTGGTGCGGGCGTAAAAGCGGTAGGTATTCGGTCCGTAGCCCTGCGATTTCGACTTTATTTTGATATAATAATCGCCGGCTCCGTTGTTGCCGGGATTGGCACTGCCCAGCGGCAGTACGCAATAGAACCGGTCGGAAGGGTAGGGATTGGTGGTGCCGGGCGTCGTGATATAGTAACGCACTGCCTCGTTTTTTTCCGGCTTTCCACCATCACGGTGGTTATAGATCAGGTCGGAAATGACGTTCAAACCTTTGCTGTTGTAGTTGGCAACCAGGGTATTGAGTTGCGCGCGCGTACCCCAGGCGCAGGCGGGGCCAAACTCGCCCAGATCGTAGAGGTCCATGGGATTATAGCCATTGCTGATGTTGTTGGCATTGCTGCTGCGCGACAGGGGCGGCAGCCAGATATGTTTAAAACCTGCATTATCCAGTTCCGTCGCTTTGGCATTCAGGTTGTTGATCCAGGTGCCGAAGTTACCGTTCTGAAAATAATCCCAGTACCAGCCCTGCATCATAAAATCCACGTCCTGGGCGCGGGCAGGAACGGCTAATGCGCAGCATAGCAGTAGCGAAAACGAGAGTTGTTTGCTCATAGCGAGGAAAAGTAAGGAGATAAAGGATGCCGGATCGCTGGGGCGCCTGGAGCAGGGTGTTAGGGGTGTTTTCGCCAGATGGCCAGGTATTTTTGGATGGCCTCCCGATTTTCCCGGTACACCTTTGCCCCGCGGGTGGCCGTCACAATGCTGCAGGGCACTTCTTTCGCGACATCCCGCTGCGACAGGCCCCGATCGGAGGCATCGAAGATGCGCCAGCGTTCCAGCATCAGCGCGCGTTCATGTTCGGTAAAAGTAAGGCCCAGCAGTTCCTGGAAGTCCGCTTCGGAGCGGGCAGATTGAAAAAGTTGGTGGAGCATTTTTGCGTTGCGGCTTTAACGAGGGTCCAAATTAGGCAGAGATTTTTCAATTCCGCAATGGCTTGCCGTTTTCCAGCATGAACTGAATGCGCTCCAGGGTTTTCGGTTCTCCGCACAGGCTCATGAACGACTCCCGCTCCAGGTCCAGCAGATACTGTTCCGACACGTATTGGGCCGAGGTGAGGTCGCCGCCGCAGAGCACATCCGCCACTTTCTTGGCAATTTTAATGTCATGTTCACTGGCGTAATGGCCCAGCAACAGGGAGTGGGCCGCGACGTATAGCGCGCCCAGTCCGGTACGGCCCAGTACCCATACGTCTTTGCGCTGGATGGGTTGCACATAGTCCTCGGCCATAGCCAGCGCTATTTTTTTCGCTTCGCTGATGTTGCGGGCGGCATTGGGTACCACGTGGTCTTTTTCGGGCAGCAGGTAACCAAAGTTAAAGGCTTCGTAAGCGGAAGTCGCCACCTGCGCCGTGGCAATGGTCTTGAATTTGTTGATCAGGCTCGGGATTTGTACGTCGCCCTCCCGGCTGATTTCATTCGAAAGGCGCAACGCAAACTCCTTCGTACCGCCCCCGCCAGGTATAATGCCCACCCCGACCTCCACGAGGCCAATGTAACTTTCGGCGGCTGCCACGACGGCATCAGCGTGCATGGAAAATTCGCAGCCGCCGCCGAACACGTAGCCCTGCGTGGCCAGCACCACCGGAATGGCCGAATAGCGGATGCGCATCGAGGTCTGCTGAAACAGGTTGACCGCCATGTTCAGTTCGTCCCACTCTTGCTGGTAAGCCAGCATGGCGATCATCATGATGTTAGCACCCACGGTAAAATTCTGGGCATTGTTGCCGATGACCAGCCCTTTCCAGCCCTGCTCTTCCGCGATCAGAATGCTGTCGTTGATGCCGCGCAGAATGCCTTCCCCGATCGCGTTCATCTTGGATTGAAATTCCAGGCACAAAATGCCGTCGCCGATGTCGTGCAGCGTGCATTCCGAGTTTTGGTACACCGGTTTGGCGGAGCGGAAACTATCGAGCAGGATAAACTCCGTGGCGCCGGGCAGGGGCCGGTAGGTTTTGCCGGCCTGGTCGTAGTACTGGCGCAGGCCGTTTTCTACTTTATAAAATGAAGTATTTCCGGCAGCGATCATGTCTTTTACCCAGGGGGCAATCTGCTCCCCCTGCGCTTCGGCGAGGCCGATACCCGCTTCCACACCGACCATGTCCCACAGTTCGAACGGGCCTTTTTCCCAGGCAAAGCCGGCCCGGATGGCATCGTCGATCGCGTGTAGGGTGTCACTGATCTCCGGTACGCGGTTGCTGACGTAGGCGAACAGGCCCAGATGCGCTTTTTGTAACAGAAGGGCGCCCTTGTCATCGCCTTTGAAAACGGCCTTGATGCGGCGAGGTAGTTCCTCGATCTGCTTCAAGGTATCCAGAATCGGCAGTTTTTCCTTTTGCGGTACGCCATATTCGAGGGTATTCAGGTTCAGGGCCAGGATGACCGGACGACCCTTCGCATCTTTCTCCGCCGTCTTCTTGTAAAAGCCCTGCCCGGTTTTATTACCCAAAAACTTCTGGTCGATCAAAAACTGC
>JBKJKS010000349.1:0-9778 GCA_046597295.1 Saprospiraceae bacterium | reverse complement strand
ACGGAACACAGCGTCCTATATGCATGATCTTGCCTTTTTGCGTCGTGTTTCGTCGTGTCTTCGTGGTGTGGTTTATTTAGACCGCTCTTTCAAAATGCGATGGGCAACACTTTCTCTTCGGTCTTGCGGCGCACCTTTACCGTGGTCGTATCACCCTTTTTGAACGTGCCCAGCGCTTTCATGTAGTCGTTGATGTCTTTCACCGGCAGATCGCCCAGGGCGATGATGACGTCATCTTTCAGCACCCCGCCTTTGGCGGCAGGTTTGCCTTCGGTCACCCCATCCACGTGCAGACCTTCGCCCTCGTAGGTGTAGTCGGGCATAATGCCGAGCGTGACGGTGAAGCGTGGCGTGTTGTCCGCGCTGGTTTTGGTCTCCTGAAAAACCAGTTTGGGCTGGCGGTCCAGCGCCTCCACCACGCGGGCGACAAGGGTCAGCACCTGCCGCTGGCCGGCAAAGTTGATCTTGTTCGTATCATCCGAGGGCTTATGGTAATCGCTGTGCTGGCCGGTGAAAAAGAAAAGCACCGGCATGTTTTTCAGGTAAAAAGAGGTGTGGTCGCTGGGACCGATCCCGGCACTGTCGAATTTGAAAGAAAAATCGCTCGCCAGCCCTTTCAAAGTGGATACAAAGTCCGGGGAGGTGCCGACACCCCCCACGACCAGCCGTTTTTCGGCATTCAGCCGCCCGATCATGTCCATGTTGATCATAAAGCTGCAGGTGGCGAGATTGACGGTGGGGTATTCGGTATAGCGCTTGGAACCGACCAGGCCGAGTTCTTCCCCGGAAAAGCACAGGAACAGCAGGTTATGCTGCTCTTTCACCCCGTTGTTGGCAAAATAGCGGGCCAGTTCGACGACCCCCGCCGTACCGCTGGCGTTGTCGTCGGCGCCGTTGTGGATCTTGTCGTCGGGGTTGGCATCCAGGGAGTTATGGTCGTGGCCAAGGCCCAGGTGGTCGTAATGCGCCCCGATGATGATGGTGTGGGCGGCGCCATTGTCCAGGTAACCCACCACGTTCTGGCTGTACACCTGTGGTGCGTTGGCGCTCGTGTTACCATGCGGATCGGCGGCTTTTTTGAAACCAAAACGGTGCAGATAAGTGCCGTCGTCGCCTTTCGGCTGTAGTCCGATTTTTTTGAATTGTTTGGCGAGATACTCGGCGGCTTTACGCTCCTCGACCGAGCCGGTACCGCGGCCTTTCAGCCGGTCGGACGCCAGAAAAGTGACGTGCTTGCGCAATTTTTTTTCGTCGATGTTTTGGGAAAACAAGGCCTGGACCGTGCACAACAGCAGGACCCCGCAGAGGAGAAAGGATTTCATGGTCAGCAAAATTTTGCGCAAAAGTAATCAGCCGCAGGAAGCGGGTCGGCCATGTTTTGGTCACATCCGCCGCCTTCCTGGGTTAGGGAGTAGCCAGCACGGTTTCGCTCTCCTGCGGAACCGGCTTGCAGCAGAGTTGGTCCAGCATTTCCGGGGTACCGGGGAACACATTGACGTCCACTTTCCGGCAAATGCCTTCGTAGCAGCCCTGGTTGGAATACTGCCAGATCTTCCAGGCTTTGCCGCCGGCCAATGCGGGCGCCTCGTCCGAATAACGGGCGATCCAGAGCGGATAATCATCCAGATGACCGGCCAGGTAGGTATCGTAAAAATTTTGTCCGCTGTAAATAATCGGCTTCACGCCCAGCTGGGCTTCGACGATCTCCAGCCAGATGCGCGCTTCCTGGATCATCACTTCCGGCGGCATACCGCTGGTGCTCTCCAGGTCCAGTACGGGGGCCAGGTCGCCGGGCTGCAAGTCGGCGGTTTGCAGAAAATGTTTGGCCTGCACGTCACCGCAGCCGTAAGCGCGGAAGAAGTGGTAAGCGCCGCGCCGTACCCCCAACCGTTTCAGCGCGTCCCAATTCTGACAGTACAGGCTATCGACGTAGTCGCTGCCTTCCGTACACTTAACAAAGGCAAAATCCAGCTGCTGCCTGGCCACCACCGTGTCCCACTCGATGGCCTCCTGATAGTGCGATACGTCGATGCCTCGCAGTTCCGGCGACTGGAGCATGACGCCGGCATGCGGCCGGACGGTCTGTGGAAGAAAAGCGATCAGGAGCAGCGTAAAGAGGCGCATAAGCGGAGTAGGGCAGTATGGCGTGAGCGACGAGGTGACCGGCGAGGACTGGCAAAAATAATGCCTTGTTTTCGGACGACCAAAGGCACGGCGGCTTTTAGCAAATGGCGGACGAAACCCAGACTGACGCAGCATTCATTTCGCTGTTTTATCAACGCACAGTTCCGGCCGGCATATTGTGGCTAAAATGCCAAACAAATGTAAAAGGGCGGTTTGTAGAAATCTTTAACAGTCTGTACCACATGGATTTGCTCTGTTTTAGCCGGTCCCTTGCTGCGTGTCGGGAATTTATAGAACGGGAAATAAAAAACCCTCCGGGCGTTCAAAACGCTCGGAGGGTCAGAAATTAAATCCTGGCAAGGGCAATCATTGCCGATAAAAATTCAATAAATAGTTATCTACCAACCATTTATCAACCCATTACTTACCTGTTCATCGACTCCAGAAACTCCTCGTTGCTGCTGCTGTGCAGCATCTGCTTGCGCATGAATTCCATGGCTTCTTCCGGCTTCATATCGGCCAGGTGGTTACGCAGGATAAACATCCGGCTGAGCGTGTCCTTGTCCAGCAGCAGTTCCTCGCGGCGGGTGCTGGATTTGGTCAGGTCGACGGCCGGGTACATGCGACGGTTGGCCAGACTGCGGTCGAGCTGAAGTTCCATGTTGCCGGTGCCCTTGAATTCCTCGAAGATCACCTGGTCCATTTTGGAGCCGGTATCGATGAGCGCCGTGGCCAGGATGGTCAGCGAACCGCCGCCCTCGATGGCTCGTGCGGCGCCAAAGAATTTCTTGGGTTTTTGCAGGGCCGTGGCTTCCACACCGCCGGACAGCACCTTGCCGCTGGAAGGGGCCACCGTGTTATATGCCCGCGCCATCCGGGTGATCGAGTCGAGCAGGATGACCACGTCGTGGCCGCATTCGACCATGCGCTTGGCTTTCTCCAGCACAATGTTGGCGAGGCGCACGTGGTTATCGGCGGCTTCGTCAAAAGTAGAGGCCACGACTTCGGCCCGCACGCTGCGGCGCATATCGGTCACCTCCTCGGGGCGCTCGTCGATGAGCAGCACGATGAGGTAGCACTCCGGGTGGTTCTTGGTGATGGCATTGGCAATGTCTTTCAGCAGGAAAGTTTTCCCCGTCTTGGGTTGGGCCACGATCAGGCCGCGCTGTCCTTTGCCCAGGGGCGTGAACAACTCGATGATCCGGTTGCTGAAATCCCGGCCGGTCGCGCTGATCAGCAGGTTGAATTTCTTGGTCGGAAAGAGGGGCGTCAGGTAATCGAAAGGTACCCGGTCGCGCACATCTTTGGGATCCAGGCCATTGATTTTGCTGACTTTCAGCAGGGCGAAGTATTTCTCCCCTTCTTTCGGCGGGCGGATGGCGCCTTTCACGGTATCACCGGTACGCAGGCCGAAGAGTTTGATCTGAGAAGGCGACACGTATATATCGTCGGGACTGGTCTGGTAGTTATAATCGGGCGAACGCAGGAATCCGTAGCCGTCGGGCATCATTTCCAGCGTACCGAGACCCTCGATGATGCCGTCCAGTTCCACGTCGAAGCGTTCCTTGCTGATGACCGGCATGACTTCGGCTGGCTCTGGCTCGGCACGTCTTTCGGAACCGGCATTGGCGGTGGCCACCTGGCGATTCATGGCCATTTCTTCTTCATCTTCTTCGCCCCCATTGATTGGATTAACGAACTCCTCCTCTTCCAGGTTGGCGAGCTTAGCGGCATCCGGGTCCACCAGGTTGGGGTTGCCGGGGCGTTGCGGGTCGCGGGCACCGGGACGTTCGCGGTTACCATCGCGGCGGCGGTCTTCCCAGCGGTCGCGGCGGTTACCGTCGCGGCGACGGTCTTCCCAGCGATCGCGGCGCGGCTGTTCAGCGGGGCGGTCGCGGGGCTGGCGGTCGTCGCGGGCCGGATTCTCGGCGCCATCGGCGGGCCGCCGTTGCTCTGGCGGACCTTCCACTGCCCGGCGCTGTTCATTGGGGACATCAGCGGAGCGGCGTTGCTCGTTGGGGCGATCCTCGCGGCGGACGGGCGCGTCGGGGCGGTCACCGCTTTCGACCGGCCGACGCGGTGTATCGTTTGGGCGGTTATCCCGGCGGGGTTGCTCGGCGGGTCGCCGTTCCCGGCTCGGCGGCTGGTCCGCTACCGGCGCCGACCGCTCTTCGCGCGGCGGCACTTCCGTACGCGAAGCCGGCTCCGGATTGGGGCGACGGGCTTGACCGGCAGGCTGGTTGCGTCCTTCGCCACGCGGTGCGCGCGGGGTAACGGAGCGACTGGGTGTTGCCGGTACCTGGGTCTCGGTACCGGCATCGTCCATCGTCGTCACGACTTTGCGGGGGCGGCGACCCGTTTGTGGATTGGGTTCATCTACTACGGGTACATTACGGTCGCCGGCATTTTTTTCGGCCAGGGCTTGTTCGTCCAGTATTTTATAGATAAGATCCTGTTTGGTCAATTTGTTAAAGCCCTTCACCCCAATGCGTTGGGCAATTTCTTTTAGTTCGGGCACCAGCTTATCATTCAGCTGTAATATGTCGTACATGGCAGGTATGGGTAATATGTTTGAGAGTGAATAGGCGCGGCTGAAGCCCGGAACAGGCATTCAGGAGGCACACGCGGGGTGAGCATTGAGCGATGGAATAAAAAAAGGCAAGCGTAATAAGTGAGTGAATTGGGTAAGGTCAGCCGGGAAACGGCAGCACCTGGTGGGTATGTTTTTGGGAATTCGGGACAATACAACCGGAAAAAAGACTGGAAATCGCCTGCGGATCCACCTGAAGACGCCACTTTTCCTGCAAAAACCCTCGAAATAGCGAGATAAATAATCGTGGAGAAAAAGAGAACAGGTGGGCGGCGAAGAAAGCCGATTCGGAATCGAACGCTGCAAAGATAAGCCCTTTTTGAAATTCAGGCTATCTTGCGCCACTTTTTTGCACCTTTTGCACCTTTTGGCAAAAATTAGTCTTTGAAAAAGGCGTTAGCCGGCGCATTTAATTCCATAAAAACACAAAGAACGTGCAGCCTTCGAAATTGTTGTCCGTTCCGATGGTGAACAATCCTGAACTATGCTTCAACTGAAAGTAATCCGCGAGGACAAACAACGCATTATCAATGGCTTGCTAAAACGTAACTGGTCGGAGACACAATTGGAAGTGATTGACCAGATCATCCGATCCGATGACGAACGACGCAGCGGCCAGAAGGAACTCGATGATACGCTGGCCGAACAGAACCGCCTCGCCAAACAAATTGGCGCCCTGATGGGCCAGGGTAAAAAAGACGAAGCCGGGACGCTGAAAATCCAGGTCGGCACCCTCAAGGAGAAGAGCCGGCAACTGGAAGATCATCAACGCCAGACGGATCAGGATCTGGAAACACTTCTGTTGTCGGTGCCGAATGTCCCGCACACCAGCGTCCCGGCAGGCAAGACCCCGGAGGACAACGAAGTGTGGCAGGCCTGGGAAAAGCCCTTGCCGGACCTGCCCGACGACGCGCTGGCCCACTGGGACCTGGCCAAAAAATACAACCTCTTCGACCTGGAACTGGGCGTGAAGCTCACCGGCGCCGGTTTCCCGTGTACCGCGGCAAAGGTGCCCGCCTGGAACGCGCACTCATTCAATTCTTTCTGGATGAGGCGGTGGCGGCCGGTTACGAAGAAATAATCCCGCCGCTGCTCGTGAACGAAGCTTCCGCCCGCGGCACCGGTCAGCTGCCCGACAAAGAAGCGCAGATGTACCACTGCGAACGCGACGGCTTCTACCTCATCCCGACTGCCGAGGTGCCGGTGACGAATATTCTGCGCGACGAGATCGTGCCGGTCAAGCATCTGCCCGTGATGATGACCGCTTACACGCCTTGTTTCCGCCGCGAGGCCGGGGCCTGGGGCGCGCATGTGCGCGGTCTGAACCGGGTGCACCAGTTCGATAAGGTGGAAATTGTGCGGGTCGAGCACCCGGACCGCTCCTATAAAGCCCATCTGGGGATGGTGCAACACGTGGCCGGGCTGCTGGATAAACTCGAACTACCCTACCGCATCCTGCGGCTCTGCGGCGGCGACATGGGTTTTGCCTCGGCCCTGACCTTCGACTTCGAAGTCTGGTCGGCCGCCCAAAAACGCTGGCTGGAGGTCAGTTCGGTGTCCAACTTCGAGACCTTCCAGACCAACCGCATGAAGCTCCGCTTCCGCGACGAAAACGGTAAGATCGAATTGGCGCATACCTTGAACGGTTCGGCGCTGGCACTGGCCCGCATTGTGGCGGCGCTGCTGGAGAATAACCAGACGGCGACGGGCATTCCGCTGCCGAGCGCGCTGCACCGGTATGTGGGTTTTGAAACGATATAAATGGGTTAGCCCGGAAACCGATAGGAACGCGGATGACGCGGATGTGCCAAACGCGGATTTACACAGATTTTTAAAAAATCCGTTTTATCACGTTTGCTTGCATCCGCGTCATCCGCGTTCCCAATTACTTTCACCCGAAACGCTGCAAAGCGGCCAACAAACGCTCCGGCAGTTCCTCCCGGCAGCTGGCCTGGTAATCCTGGTACGAACAGGGTACGAGCCGGTGGCGTTCGTGTTTGCGCTTGTTGGCCACCGGCACCTGCATCCACCAGCGACCGCTTTTGGCGCTTTTCCAGAAGGTGAGGTGGGGGCTCAGCCGGGGCAGGTGTACGATATACTCCGTGAGGCCGGCTGTGGAGACCGGGTAGTCGTTTTTGCGGCTGAAAAATCCATCCAGGAAATACCACAGCATCTGCGCGATCACCTGCGCCGTCTGGCCGGTCGCGTCGGCATCCCGCCGGTAGCCGTATACCCCGAACGAGCTGAGTTTATCGCTCATCCCGGCATACCGGCACAGCTGACAGGCTTCTTCGGTAAAGAAACCCGAGGGCGATGGCTGGTCGACGCCCGGCGCCTCGCTCTGCTTGAGCGCGCCGAGGTGAAAAGCCAGGGCATCGGCGTCGCGCAACACGGGCTCGGTCTCTTCCATCGCCGCCCGGGAGCGGCCCAGCCGGACGCTGTCGAAATGGTTGGTCGCCAGGTACTCGATGGCCTCGGGGGGCATCTGGTGAATCTGGTAGCCGATCAGCCCAAAATGAAACAGCAATGGATGGCGGGGCAGCAGCAGGGCTGCGTAGCCCCGCTTTGGATCGGCCAGGGACAGGGTTTCGTGAATCACCGCCAGATTGACCAGTGTTTTCATGTCCTGATAGGCCAGAAATTGTGCCCGGGCCAGATCATCCGGTCCGCCGATCAGCAGGGGCAACACCCGGCCGGCCAGTAGTTCGAAGACCACCGGCAGCAGTAAGCCCGGTTCCGGTTTGCGCAGATTGCCCAGATCGGCGATTGCATTTTTGGGAAAATGCCAGGCGCTGCGGTAGAGTTGTTCGCGGATGGCCTGCGCACTTTTTTCTTCCAGTCCGATGATGGCGACGCGCACTTTTTTCAGATCGGGAAACTGCTCCCGATGGAGCAGTAATTGCTGGCCAAAGGGCGATTCCAAATGCTTGTTGAGGGCAGCCGGGAGGGGTTTTAGCCAATTTTGCAGCATGGGCAGGGGGGTAGTGGCACACTCATTTCGGCGGCAAGGTAGCAGAAAGTCGCGCTGAATCGAGACGATTTTGCGGCGGGGCGCAGGCAGTTGGAGAAAGGTGGATAAAAAGGCGCCAACATGGTGGATACCGGTATACTTTTGCGCCGCTGCTGAGCAACGTCACCAAATTTTTACCACCACGATGGAAGACTTGCTGCGCAAGTACAAAGAAAAAAAACCGGAGATCGTCTTCGAATGGCATGACACCACGACGGAGGCCGAAGGCTGGATCGTCATCAACTCCCTGCGCGGCGGAGCGGCGGGCGGCGGCACCCGGATGCGCAAAGGCCTGAGCCTGCAGGAAGTGGTTTCCCTGGCGAAAGTAATGGAGATCAAGTTCAGCGTCTGCGGGCCCGACATTGGCGGGGCTAAAAGCGGCATCAACTTCGACCCGGCGCATCCGCAACGGCTGGAAGTGCTGCAACGCTGGTACCAGGCGGCCCTGCCCATCCTCAAGCATTACTACGGCACCGGGGGCGACCTGAATGTCGACGAGCTGAAGGATGTTGTGCCCATCACCGAAGATCTGGGCCTGTGGCACCCGCAGGAAGGCATTGTCCGGGGCCATCTCAAGCCCACCGAAGGCCAGCAGATCAACATCATCGGCCAACTGCGCTATGGATGTACCAAAATCGTGGAGGATCCCGAATACGTGCCCGAAGATACCCAGCATAAGTATGCGGTGGCTGATCTGATCACGGGCTACGGCGTAGCCGAATCGGTGCGGCATTTCTACGAGTTATACCACCACCTGGCCCCGGCCGGCAAAACCGCTATTATCCAGGGCTGGGGGAACGTCGCTTCCGCGGCGGCCTGCTACCTGGCTAAAGCGGGCGTAAAGATCATTGGCATCATCGATCGTGCCGGGGGCATGCTCGTTCCGGAGGGACTGAGCCTGGCGGAAGTAAAAGAACTGTTCAGTACTAAAAACGGTAACCAACTGACCGCCAACGGCTTACTGCCTTTTGCGGAGGTGAATGAACAGATCTGGCAAATGGGTGCGGACATTTTCATTCCGGGAGCAGCCTCCAAGATCGTCACGCGACCCCAGGTGGACGCGCTACTCGCCGGCGGGATCGAAGTAGTGGCCTGCGGTGCCAATGTACCCTTTGTCGACGATGAAGTTTTTTTCGGTCCGACGGCCCATTTTGCCGATGAGCATACCGCCGTTATCCCTGATTTTGTGGCAAACTGTGGCATGGCACGGGTTTTTGCCTACCTGATGCAGCCCGATGCCGTGATGACCGACCAGGCAATTTTCAGCGATACCTCTCGTACGATCCGCCACGCACTACAGGAAGTCATAAAAATAAACCCCCGGCCAAATAAAGTTTCATCCAACGCTCTATATTTGGCCCTCAAAAAGCTGGGGATTTAAGGTCAGTTTGAGAAATTGTCTCCTCAAAATGCCCTTTTCACGCCACAGATAATCCGTGGAATTGTGGAAAAGTTAGGTTTTAAGCAATTAACACAACTGTTAACATTCATTCATTCAAAAAATTCGGTGACCCTATGACGGTTCGACAATTAGTATTCTCCGTTCTTTTTACACTGGTTTCTGTCGCCGCTACGGCACAGGATGCAGCCATGGCCACGCCTAATCGTTCCTTTACGCCCAAGGATCAGTGGGAGTTGGGCCTCCATGCCGGTGTACCCTTTGTCCTGGGCGATCTGGACGCCAAATTTCCGGGCTTCGGCGGTGGTCTCCACATCCGTAAAGCTTTCGACCACATTTTTTCGGTGCGTGCAGTCGGCCTGTATGCCAAACTGAAAAATGAAGAGACCAGCACAGGCGGTGTCATTCGTACTTCCGACAACGACTGGATTTCCGGTAGCCTGCAACTGGTGGCTGCCCTGAATAACATGCGTTTCGACCGGCCTAACCGCCGGGTGCTGGTCAATGGCTTTTTTGGCCTGGGCGTCAACAGCTTCGAGACGACTTTCCGGAATGTACTGCAGAGCGATGGCACTAGTGCCGCTACTTCGGACCGGAGCACCAATGCCCACGTGGAAGTGGGTTTGGGCCTGGCTTTCCGGGTCAACAAACGTTT
>JBKJKS010000339.1:0-8650 GCA_046597295.1 Saprospiraceae bacterium | reverse complement strand
CTGGACGCCGGTGCTGGGCGGCAACATCGGCAGTTATTCTTACTTCGCCGATGTAGCAGCAGCTTCGACGGGGGTAATGTACGCCACCCTGAGCAGCGATGGGCCCCAGAAGGGCATTTGGCGCAGCACCAACGGCACCAACTGGACCAATATTTCGCCCGACACCCTGGCCGGTTTTGCACCGGTTTACGACCGGGTGGTGGTCGGCATTAACCCCAATAACGAGAACGAAGTGTATTTCTTGGGCTCCACGCCGGGCTACGGGCATTATAACAACTATATTGATTCGGACGACTGGAGCAGTCTGTGGAAGTATACCTACGCCAGCGGCAATGGCAGCGGCGCGGGCGGCACCTGGGAAAACCTTTCCCTGAACCTGCCCAATAAAGGGACGGAGTTCGATCAGTTTGCCAGCCAGGGTGGCTATGATCTGGTCGTCCGCGTGCAGCCAGGCAGCGGGTATGTGTTCGTGGGCGGCACGAACATCTACCGCTCAACGGACGCTTTTAGCAGCGATAGTAACACGACCCAACTCGGTGGTTACGCCATTGGCACTACCCTGCCGTTCTTTAAACTCTATCCGGGTCATCACCCCGATCAGCACGACGTCCTGTTTTCACCTTCCGATCCGAAGGTCATGCTCTCCGCCTGCGACGGCGGGCTATACCGAACGGAAGATTGCACGGCAGCAGACGTTGTCTGGTCCACGCTTAACCGTGGCTACCAGACCACCCAGTTCTATACCGCCATCATCGATAAAAGCGCCCCCAACGATCCGATGCTGCTGGGCGGCCTGCAGGACAACGGCAACTTCTTCGTGAACAGCAGCAACCCCACGGCGCCCTGGAAGCAGACGGTCAATGGCGACGGCGCTTACGGCGGCGTCGCGCCGGGCAAGGCCTACTACGTGCTATCCATTCAGCAGGGAAGGGTCGCCAAAGTGGCGCTCAGCGACGACGGCACCGTCCAGGCTTTCCGCCGCATCGATCCCATCGGACCGGTCAAGGACGACTACCTGTTCATCAACCCATTGGCCCTCGATCCGAGCGATGCCAACGTGCTCTATTTGCCGGCCGGCCGGCGACTGTACCGCCAAACGGAACTGGCCAATATTAATCTCACCGGCGAGTGGGACAGCATTGCCCAGGGCTGGATGCAGTATCCGGACACCATCAAAGGCAACTTCGGCGTCATTTCCGCCATAGCCGTATCGACGGCAAATCCGACCCACCGGGTGTACATCGGCACGTCGGCCAATAAACTTTTCCGCATCGATGATGCGCATACCGGCAGCCCGGCTTTCGTTCCGCTCGGGACGCCGCCAGTGGGTTCAGCCGGTTATGTCAACTGCATCGCCGTGGACCCGAACAATGCGGACCGGGTGGTGGCGGTCTATTCCAACTACAACATTTACAGCCTGTTCCTCAGTACCAATGCCGGCGCTTCCTGGCAGAAAGTTGGGGGCAACCTGGAAGCCAACCTCAACGGCAACACCGGGGGCGTATCCGTGCGCTGGCTGAGCATACTGCCCTTTGCCGATGGCAGCCATAAATACTTCTGCGGCACCAGTGTCGGCCTGTTCAGTACCGATACGCTGAAAATACATTCCATCTCCCAGCCGGGTACACAGTGGGCGCTGGAAGGAGCGGCCACCATCGGCAGTTCGGTAGTGGACTATATCGACACCCGCCCTGCGGACGGCCTGGTGGTAGCCGCCACCCACGGCAGCGGCATGTTCACGGCCAATTTTGGCCCGGTATCGGGAGCCAGTGATTTTGGAAAAATGGACTACGTGCACCTCTACCCCAATCCCGCCCGCGATGTGGTCCAGATCGATCTGTCGGCTGCCCTGGCCGGACCGGCGGAGCTACGCCTGTACAATCTGCGCGGGCAGGAAGTAAGGCAGCAGAAAATTCAGAATGGAAGCGGTCAAATAACCCTGCAGGGCCTGGAAACTGGCACCTATTTGTACGACGTGCAAGGACTTGGTTGGCGGAAAAGCGGGAAGGTGGTGAAGGGAAATTAGTTGAAATCAATCCGGCGTAACGAACGGCAAAAACAGGTCAATCCACGTAAGTTTCCCGAATTACTCGTTTGACTTCCAACACTTCTCCTGCAGTAATGAATCCGTGGAGACTGAGAACACGTTCTTTTGCAATGGTGCGGATTTGGTCAAGCGCCACCCAACCTTTGTATTGGAAATTGTCTACGAAAACCCGCGTCGGATAGGGCTTAGAGGTAGAAGTAATGGGCGCAATGACCACTATGTTCAAATGTTGGTTCATCTCGTCCGGAGAAACAATCAGGCAGGGCCTGGTTTTGGTCATCTCGCTCCCCAATGTCGGTGCGAGATTGACTATTACGAGTTGATATTGCTTCATTGTCGTCAATTCTCCAGATTCTCGTCCTCAAAGACATCAGGGATCAGCAATTGGTCGTCCTCGTTCTCGCGCATGGATTTAAAAGCATCTTCCCAGCCCACACGCACTTTCTTGATTGGGCGGATAATAATGCAGTCAGGACGTAGGATGAGCTCTACGCTGTCGCTGATATTGTATTTTTTGAGCAGCATTTTGTTTAAACGAATGCCCTTGGAATTGCCGACGTTGATAATTGGTAGTTGCATAACTCAGAAGATGTACCTACAAAGTGATCACAAAAATAGGCCAGGATTTTTACCTTTCCAAGCATAAACACTGCCCACATCGATAAAATTACACCCATCGACCGCTTCCCCCTCAATCCTTCCAGATAAACGGAAACAGCACAAAGGTCAGCGTAATCAGGATCGTATCGATGGCGAGCAGGTTGATAATGTCCCGCTGGTAGGAAGTATCCTGCAGCAGCCGCAGGGCGATCTGCGAGAGGCGGACCAGCGTGAGCAGGATGGGCAGTACCACCGGAAAACTGAGGATAGCCATGAGCGTAGCGCTGTTGTTGGCCTTGGCGGCAATAGAGGAAATGAAGGTAAAGGCGATGGAAAAGCCCAGGCTGCCCAGTACCAGGATCAACGCGAACAGGCCCGGATCCTTGACCGGATTGCCAGCCACCACGCTGTAGGCGGCGAAAGCCAGGACGCTGAGGATGAACAGCAGTAAGGTGTTGTAGGCGATTTTGCCCAGCAGCAGGGTGGCCGGATCGACCAATTGGTAGTAATAGAGCTGGCGGGCGCCACTTTCCTGGACAAAACTTTTGACCACGGCGTTGATGGACGCAAACAGCACAATCAGCCAGAACAGCACGTTCCAGACCGGCGGCGCGACCTTGATGCTGGCGATGTAGACCACGAACACCATGCTGAATACATAGAGCACGATCCCGCTCAGCGCGTAGCCCTGGCGGAACTCGAGCAAAAACTCCTTATGGAGCAGGGTAAACAGCATTTTCCATTTCATCGGTGGGCAAAGGTAAAGGCTGATGCGGCGGATTTTTCAAGTTGGCGGCGCTCAATTTTGAATACTGCCAAAACGCAATGCGGAGCGTAAAGTCCGAGCCGCACGCTATCTTTACGCCCCGTTCATTGGGAATTTGCTCCACCAGGAACCGATAACGAATAACCAATAACGATCTATGAGTTGGTTCAAACGACTGAAAGAAGGTATTTCTACGGCTACCAAGTCGAAAAAGGACGTGCCGGAAGGGATTTGGTTCCAGTGCAAACGCTGCAAGGAAACCAGCACCATGCGGGCACTCCGCGACAACTATTATAAGTGTCCGAAGTGCGACTACCATACCGCTATCGGTTCGGAGGAATATTTCGATATCCTGTTTGACGATCAGGAATACGTCACGCTGCACGATAACCTGGCCTCGGTGGATTTCCTGCACTTCACCGACCTGAAGCCCTACGATCGTCGCCTCGAGGAAAGCATGAAGAAAACCGGACTGACCGATGCGCTGGCCATTGGCGCAGGCAATGTACAGGGCCATCCGCTGGTGGTGGCGGCCATGGACTTCAAATTCATCGGCGGGTCCATGGGTTCCGTGGTGGGGGAAAAGATTTCCCTGGCGATTGATCAGGCCATCGATACGCGGGCCGGGCTGCTCATCATCTCCCGATCCGGCGGCGCCCGCATGATGGAAAGCGCCTTTTCGCTGATGCAAATGGCCAAAACCAGCGCCAAGCTGACGCTCATGGCCCGGGCGGGCCTACCCTATTTCTCCCTGATGACCGACCCAACGACCGGCGGTGTGACCGCCTCTTTTGCAATGCTGGGCGATATCAACCTGGCCGAACCGGACGCCCTGATCGGCTTTGCCGGACCGCGCGTCATCCGCGAGACCATTAAACGGGATCTGCCCGAAGGCTTTCAAACCGCAGAATACCTGTTGGAGAACGGCTTTTTGGATTTAATCGTCAACCGCAAAGAACTGCGCGATACGATGGGCGATCTGCTGGCTTTCTTCGATGCCCGCCCCCAGCCCGCCGCGATCAACGCCGGTCAGGACCGCTGAGCCGGCTCATATCCACTCCAGTTCGGTCACCGTTTTTTCGTGCACCACTTCTCCGGTATGCTGCGTGGATTGCGGTTCGATGAGCATGATCCAGACTTCTTCCCCGTTGGTGCGCGGCAGGTGTTCGACGCCTTTCGGGACGACCAGGATTTCTCCCGGTCCGACTTCTACGGTTTTATCGCGAAATTCCATGCGCAGGGTACCCTGTAGCACGACGAACAGTTCGTCCTCGTGGGCATGGCTATGCCAGACCAGTTCGTCTTTTACCTTGGCCAGCTTCACGTACTGATCGTTCAGCTCGGCAATGATCTTCGGCGTCCAGAACTGATTGATCTGGCCGAGTTTAGCGGCAAGGTTGATCGTCTGCATGGCAGGAAAAATCTTTATAGGTTCACTGTATGGCCCGCATCCGGTTATTCTTGGGCTGGTGCTCAACCTCGGCCAGCCCCAGCGCTTCCATCAAAGGCGGCAGGTACATACCGAACCGACCACGCAAGCCCTTTTTCAGGCCGTACCAGCCACCCACCGGATTCTGGGCGGAGCGTCCCCAGGCCTCCACGGTACCCGCTTTGGGTTCTTTTTGCTCGTCCGCGGCGCCGAGTTCCATCCAGTCGCCATGTTTGATCAACATATCGTGTAAATCCTGGATGCAGCGGTAGTCGTAGTGCAGCACGGTTTTGCCAACCACACAAACCAGTATTTCCTGGCCATCTTTTTCCACCCGGTACATCTCGTACCCGGACGTTTGCGGAGGCGTTTTCAGTTTCCAGGGATTTTCCTGGGTGCCTTGTTCTGCGGTCATGGTGTTGGGCGATTGCGCTGCTTGAAATATGTCAAGTCAGAACAAATGTAATGATTCTTCCGCTACGCGGGAAGACCTGGCTTTGTGGAAAATGATCCGGTGGCGATTAAATTTATACGGAGAGCACTTTGTCAGACCCCTACGCCATGCGCCCGCAACGCCATGCGCAGCTGCGCAGCATCATGAAAATGTATGCCCCGAATACCCACCGCCCCGGCGCCTTCTACATTTTTAAAACTGTCATCGATGAATACCGCCTGTTCTGCCGGCACGTTGTAGCGATCGAGCAGCAGTTGGTAAATGTCGGGAAAGGGTTTGCGGGTGCGCTCGGCACCCGATACGAGGATGCCTTCGAACCACTGTAGAAAATCGTAGCGTTCCAGCGCGACCGGAAAGGTTTCGGCACTCCAGTTGGTCAGCGCCAGCAGGCGGTGGGTGCCCAGATCGCGTAATTCGCGCAGTAAATCCACCGTCGCCGGAATGGGACCGCCCAGCATATCGGACCAGCGACCATAGTAACTCCGTACTTCCGGTTCCCAGTCGGGCCATTGTTCCACCAGCAGCGTCGTCGCATCCGCCAGCGACCGGCCGGCATCCTGCTCGATGTTCCAGTCGTGGGTGCAGATGTTTTCGAAGAAATAGCGCCGCCGCTCCGCATCGGGAATTACTTCCCGGAACACGTATTCCGGGTTCCAGTCAATCAGTACGCCGCCCAGATCGAAGATGATGGTAGAGAGCATGGTGGTCAATTAGATGAATGTAGTCAATGTGATGCGGGATCCACATTGACCACATTAAATATTTTTTTAAACATTAAACCGGAAATGCATGACATCGCCGTCGCCGACCTCGTATTCCTTGCCCTCCACGGCCATTTTACCGGCTTCTTTTACTTTGGCTTCGGAGCCGAGGGTGGTAAAATCGACGTACTTGATTACTTCGGCGCGGATGAAGCCCTTCTCGAAATCGGAGTGGATCACCCCAGCGGCTTCGGGAGCCTTGGCCCCGCGGCGTACCGTCCAGGCCCGCACCTCTTTCTCGCCGGCCGTGAAGTAGGTAATCAGGTTCAACAGCTTGTAAGCCGAGTGAATAAGTTTGTTCACCCCCGGCTCATTCAATCCCATGGCGGAAAGGAATTCCAGGCGATCTTCGCGGGTATCCAGTTCGGCGATTTCCGCCTCGATGCCGGCGCAGATCAGGATCACCTCCGCCCCTTGGGTGGCCACGGACGCCTGGAAAATCTTCGTGTACTGGTTACCGGTCAGCACAGCGCTTTCGTCGACGTTGCAGACGTAGAGCACCGGCTTGGCCGTGAGCAGCTGGAGTTCGCGCAAGGTGGCTTTGCCGTCGTCGTCAAGGGTTGACAGCAGTTCGCGGGCGGAGCGACCCTGCTCGAGGTGGGGTTTCACTACCGTCAGCACGTCCAGGATGCGCTGGTCGTCGCGGTTGCCGGTGCGGGCGCCCCGGGCCACTTTATCGAGCCGCTTTTCGACGGTTTCCAGGTCTTTCAGGCCCAGTTCCAGGTCGATGATCTCTTTGTCGCGCACCGGATTGACCGAGCCGTCCACGTGCACCACATTATCGTCGTCGAAGCAGCGCACCACGTGGATGATGGCATCCACTTCGCGGATATTGGCCAGAAACTGATTCCCCAGGCCCTCGCCTTTGCTGGCGCCCTTGATGAGGCCGGCAATGTCCAGGATCTCGACCGTGGTGGGCAGGGTGCGTTGCGGTTGCACCAGCTCGGCCAGCTGATCGAGCCGGGCATCGGGCACCGAGATGACCCCGAGGTTGGGGTCTTTGGTAGCGAAAGGATAGTTGGCGGCCAGGGCTTTACCGTTGGTCAGCGCATTGAACAAAGTGGATTTTCCGACGTTGGGCAAGCCAACAATACCGCATTGTAAAGGCATATAATGGAAGGTGCTGTTTTATCAGGTGGATGCTGTGCTATTTTGGCCGGCCCGACGGAAGTCGGGGTTATGTTTATCGATAGCGGGCGCAAAAGTAGAAAATCCTGTCCCTAATTTTCGGTTGCGCTGGTCCCTTTCTCTTACTTTCTTACCCTTCTCCCGCATGAACCACCTGGCACACTGTTTCCTGTCCTTCGGCGACGAAGAACTGCTGGTGGGCAACTTCAGCGGCGATTTTGTGAAAGGCAGTACTTGGAAAGACTACCCGCTGCGGATACAGCAGGGTATTCTGCTGCATCGGGCCATCGACGTTTTTACGGATACGCACGAGCGGGTGCGGGCCAACATGGCGCGCTTGCGCCCTTTTGCCGGCCGCTATGCCGGTCCGGTACACGACGTGCTGGCCGATCATTTGCTGAGCCGGCACTGGCAGCAGCATAGCCGGGAACCATTCGATGTTTTTGCTGAAAAAACCTACCGCAGTCTGGAAAAACGGATGGCCGAAATGCCGGCGGTGCTGCAGGAGCGGGTGCCGCACATGGTGGCCGGGCGTTTCCTGCATGGCTACCAAAGCCGCCTGGGCCTGGAATGGGTGATGGAGCGTTTTAGCCGGCGGCTACCGGCGGATTTCGATGCCGGCGCCCTGATCAACTTCTTTTTTGCCGACATTGAAGCGTTTTCGGCAGATTTTGATGCTTTCTTTCCCGAGTTGGTGGCCCATGCCCGTCTGTTCACGGCAGCCGCTGATGCGGCACTGGCCTTAGCGTAAACTATTTGCCTTCATGGTTTCGCCCAGCTGCCGGTAGTTAATCTTACCGGCATTGGTTTTGAGGTGCTCCACGATGGTCATGGCCCGCTGAATACGGGCATCCGGACTTTTTACCTGGCCGACAATGTACAGGAGGGTGCGCAATTTCCCGGGCGTCAGGGCATGGAACAGGCGGTGGCCTTCGGCATCCTGGCGGAGTACTTCGGCGAATTCTTCCGGCATGGGCAGCCCGTATTCGCTCTCATCCTGGCGCAGGGTCACGCGGACCGGCGAGCCAATGAGCAGGCCTAAGTCCTTCTGGATCTTTTTGTTAACCGTGATCAGGAAAGTACCATCGCCGCGCGGCAGCATGGCACATTGGTACTGGGTCTTTTCATTCAGCGTACAAATTACCCGGCGGTCTTCCCGCTGTGCAATCAGCGCAGCGGCCACCAGGGGCGGCACGCCGAAATGGCAGCCCCAGAGTTTATTGGTGGATTCCTCCAGGGTGGAAATGAATGGAAAGACGTCCGCAGTTTGCATACGCAACCAAGTGAGTGTTGGAATGTGCTGAAGCGACGCTGCTTTGACCGCACTACGCCAGATCCGTATAGATGGCTTCGCGGTCCACCTTATCGGGTAAGGGTCCGAAGTGAGCGATTTTCAGTTCCGCCATGCGCCGGCCGGCGGTGGCGCATTCGAGCAGCGTCTTGCCGTCCAGCCGGGCAGTCAGGT
>JBKJKS010000050.1:0-12223 GCA_046597295.1 Saprospiraceae bacterium | reverse complement strand
GCACCAACACGGGTGCTTCCTCCATTTCGGCAGCTTGCTCGGTTGCCGGTGCCATCTCAACCGGTGCAGCCGTTTTCTTCGCCGGCTTTTCCGCCGGGCGGGTCTTTTTAGCCAGTGGTTGCTCCGGCGCGGGGGCATTCAGTACCGCCAGCGTCTCAAACGGCAGGATGCTGACGAAGACACGGTCGCTTTTGGTGCGCTTGAACGTCACCGATCCGTCGATACCGGCGTGCAACGTATGGTCGCGGCCCATGTATACGTTCTCCCCCGGATGGTACTTGGTACCCCGTTGGCGAACGAGAATATTGCCGGCGATGGCGCGCTCGCCGCCGAACATTTTGACGCCCAGCCGTTTGCTATGGCTATCGCGGCCGTTATCGGTACTACCTGCACCTTTTTTGTGTGCCATGACTCAAAAACTATAAATGCGTGAATGTTGAGTGAATGTGGTTTTGGCGGGGCGACTGAAAGGGCAATGCCTTAGAGCGTGATGCCGTCAATCTGAATTTTGGTGAACTGCTGGCGGTGGCCGTTTTTCTTGCGATAGCCCTTGCGACGTTTCTTTTTGAAAACGATCACTTTATCACCCTGCACGTGGCCCACCACAATGGCTTTGATGAGCGCGCCACCCACATGGGGTACGCCGATGGTGAAATTGCCGTCATTCTCGATGAGATGCACGGCGTCGAAGGAGACAGCGTCGCCTTCCTGAGCTGCCAGCCGGTGGACGAAGATCTGTTGACCTTCCTCAACTTTAAATTGTTGACCGGCGATGGAAACGATTGCGAACATATTGATAGTCAGAAAATTGGTGAAAAAAATACCCCTTTTCGCAAAGGGCGGGCAAAGGTACTGCGCGGGTTTGGAATAACCAAGCCATACCGGTATGGAAACCTAAAAGAAAAAACGCAACGGCAGCGCGTGGCACGCCGCCAGCTTTCAACTGCTTTAAATGACGACAGGCGGCGGCTGCCGCCCGGATCACGCCTCGTTACTTGGCGAAATCCAGGATGCTGCTGCGGTTGTACAACATGAGCAGCAGCGAAGTGAAAAGGAACAGGGCCATAGCCAGGTACAACATACAGTACCCCTTGCCGCGTGTATTTTGGATGTTATCCATTTTCGTTCAAACGGTTTGATTATGAAAAGTGGCGCAAAAGTAGGCAGTGCTCGGAAGAATTAGAGGGGCCGTCGATTTTTTCCTTTTCGCGGGGACTAATTTCTACTCTTTTGTACCCGCTTGCCGGTGCAAATATTTTAGCGGTCACCCGGATTTGCATTTGGGCATGGGTAGCCGAAATGGTATCTTCGCCCCTTGATTTATGCCCGAAAACTGCCCATTGGTACAAAAATATGACCGACGTCATTCAATTATTGCCCGAAAGTGTGGCTAACCAGATTGCTGCGGGGGAAGTGGTACAGCGTCCCGCCTCTGTGGTGAAAGAGCTGCTGGAAAATGCGATTGATGCCGGCGCCACGCAAATCAAATTATTGGTGCGCGATGCCGGCAAAGCCCTGATCCAGGTCATTGACAATGGGTGTGGTATGTCGGAGACCGATGCCCGCATGAGCTTCGAACGACACGCCACCTCCAAAATCCGCGATGCCAAAGATTTGTTCACCATCCATACCATGGGTTTTCGGGGCGAGGCGCTGGCTTCCATCGCTGCGGTGGCCCAGGTGGAGCTGCGCACCCGGCGCACTTTGGATGAACTCGGGGTCCGGATCGTCATCGAAGATTCGACGGTGAAGGTGCAGGAACCTTGCCAGGCTCCACCGGGCACGAGCATTGCCGTTAAAAACCTGTTCTATAATGTACCGGCCCGTCGCAATTTCCTGAAAAGCGACCCCGTGGAGATGCGCCACATTATGGACGAGTTTCAGCACGTAGCCATGGCCCACCCCGATCTTTTCTTCTCGATGCACCACAACGATCAGGAAATATTTCACTTGCCGGTCGGTAATCTGCGCCAGCGGATCGTGAAAATCTTCGGGGAACAGGTGAATAAGAAACTGGTGCCCGTGGAAGAGAAGACGGACATTCTGCGCATCACCGGTTTCGTCGGAAAGCCCGATTATTTCAAGAAATCGCGGGGGGAGCAATTGTTTTTTGTCAATAAACGCTTCATTAAAAGCAGCTACCTGCACCACGCGGTGATGAGCGCTTACGAGGAAATGCTGCCTGCCGATACCTATGCACTGTACGCGCTGTTCCTCGATATTGACCCGGCCCGCATCGACATCAATGTCCATCCCACCAAGCAGGAAATCAAATTTGACGACGAGCGGTTGGTGTATAATTACCTGAAAGTCACCGTGCGCCATGCCCTGGGGACGCATAACATCACCCCGACCCTCGATTTCGATCAGGAGCCGGCCTTCCAGTCTACGCCGACGCGTACGCCGACGTTGCACCGGCCTGCGGAAGGGCCCGCTTCGGTGGGCGACTACCGCCCGGACGACCAGCGCCAGCAGAACAACCTCCGCAACTGGCAACGGGCCTACGAGGGCCTGGACCTGTTTGTATCCGCCGACGCGGAAAAGCTGGCTGCCTTTGCGGGCAGTAATCACCCGGATGCATTACCTGATTCGCCTGAATCGGGCGATGCGGGGCCCCAGTTCGAAGTCCGGGCCAGTGCCGAAAATGGGCAGCTGGACGATGGGACGGGCAGTTTCAGCAAAGGCCGGAAAGAACCCTACCAGATTCATGGCCAGTACATTGTGAGTCATATTAAATCGGGTTTTTTGCTGATCGATCAGCAGGCGGCCAGCGAACGCATCCTCTACGAACGCTATGCGGAGGCTTTGGGCAATCAGCCGATGGTTACGCAAAATGCCCTGTTTCCCAAAACCCTCGAGCTGGCCCCGGCCGATGCCCTGCTGCTGCGGGGCATTTTACCGGAAGTCAACCGGCTGGGCTTCGAGATCGCTGAATTCGGGGGAAATGCTTTCGTGGTGCATGGCACGCCGGCGGAGTTGAGCGGCAATCAATCGGAGGAGCTGCTGGTAGAAAAGCTGCTGGCCCAATACAAAGAAAACCTGGACCTGGAACTGGGCCTGCAGGATAGCCTGGCCCGGGCCATGGCCCGCAGTGCGGCGCTGCGCCGGGGCCAGTCCCTGACCGTGGCGGAAATGCAGGATTTAACGGACCGCTTGTTCGCCTGTGCGACGCCTTACGCCAGTCCGGGCGGGAAGAACTGTTTTATCTCGTTCGATCTGGAGACGTTGCGCAGGCAATTCGATGGATAGAAAATAGGATCAACTCATTTTATAAACAGCATGTCATATTTTAATTTTCAACAACCTTTAAGCGGCGTCGTTCGTCATCTGATTATTATCAACGTACTGATGTTTGTGGGGACCTTCGTGGTACTGGGCACCGAAAATTGGGATGTGGTCACCGGAACCGGATACTTGGGGCGATTGCAGTTGGCCGCTTTTATACCGGGCTCCCCGCACTTTCAGCCTTATCAGGTGTTGACCCATATGTTCATGCACGGCGATATCATGCACATTTTGTTCAACATGATTTCGCTCTATTTCTTCGGCACGATGGTGGAAATGATCTGGGGGCCGAAGCGATTTTTGTTTTTTTATCTGTTTTGTGGCGTAGGCTCGTATATGTTGCAAATGGCAACGGAGTGGTGGCAAATTTCGAGCGGCCGGGAGATGGCTGAAATTGTGTACAATGTGCCGATGCTGGGCGCTTCGGGCGCCGTTTTTGGGATTTATGTCGCCTTCGCTTTCCTGTTCCCGAATGTCGAGATCCGGCTGCTTTTTCCGCCGGTTGCCTTGAAAGCCAAAGTGTTTGTGCCGATCATTGCGGCTTTGGAATTGTTTTACGGGTTTGGGGGCTATGCGCAGGGCATCGCGCATTTTGCACATTTGGGAGGCGCCTTGTTTGGGATGATCCTGATTCTTATCTGGTACAGAGGCCGGTTATCCTGATCTTTGTTGCCCGGAGGTCAGCGACAGGAGGTCATTTTTTAGAAAAAATCAATCCCGCGCAACTTCTCCTGACGAAGCTGCGCGAATCAAAAAAACGCTGCAATTATGGCCGTTTTTCGGTCCATTCGGGACGACATTAATTACGCCTTTCGCAATGGAAATATGGTGACCCGCCTGGTCATCATCAATTTTGCCGTGTTTGTTTCGGTAAATATTTTTCATTTTTTGCTCTGGCTGGTGCTGAAAGGCGACCGGGGGCAAACCAACGAAGTGTTCAACACGGCGCTTAACTGGTTCTGCATGCCCGGCGACTGGCGACTGCTCTGGCACGTATGGGCGCCCATCACCAGTATATTTTTACACGAGGGGTTCTGGCATTTCCTGAACAATATCATCGGGCTGTACCTGTTCGGTACCATCGTCAGCGACCTGATCGGTAACCGCCGCGTACTGCCGATCTATCTGCTCGGCGGCCTGGTGGGCAATGCGCTGTACTTTCTATCGGCCCAGCTGCCACAATTCGGCGTCGGCTACTATGCCCTGGGGGCTTCCGGAGCGATCATGGCCCTGGCCGGTACCGCCCTCGTGCTGGCGCCTGACTACCGGGTCATGTTGTTCCTGCTCGGCGAGGTCAAGTTGAAGTACATCGTGCTGGTCATCGTACTGCTCGATCTGGTGGGTATTGCCAACCAGTCCAATACCGGCGGCCATGCGGCCCACATCGGCGGATTCTTGTTCGGCTGCTTTTTCGTGTACCGCCTGCGGGATGGTAAGGATTTCTCGGAAGGGGTCAACCACATATTGGATACGATCAGGGGTTGGTTTTCGAACCGCCCCCGGCGGACGGTCAGCGCCAAACGCCGCCCGCAGCCGGTCATGAAAGCCACCAGTTTTGGTAAAGCCAAAGGCAGCAGCGCCAGCGACCAGACGAACTATTCCTTTCAGGAGCGGCTGGATGCCATTCTGGACAAAATCAAACAGCAAGGTTATGAAAGTCTTTCCCAGGAGGAAAAGGATTTTTTATATCAGGCCAGCAAAAAATAGGCGGCACCGTTCGGCTGATTACTTTCTTCTAACCTCTTTTCACTCAACTACTTGTATTGCCTTCCCTGTTCGGTCACGTTTCTAAAATAGCGAGCGCACTGGTAGCCGTGCTGACCTTGCTGGCTTACGCCTGCCCGTACGTGAATCCCGCGCAGTTCAGTTGGCTGGCTTTCTTCGGTACGGCTTTTCCCTGGATATTATTGGCCAATATTGTCCTGATGATTGGCTGGGCCTGGCGCCGGAGCCGTTTTGCGCTGTATCACCTGCTGATCATCGCGCTGGGCTGGCAGTACGTGACTGGATTTATCGGTTTTAACGTGTCCAAAACGACAGTACCCGAGACCGCGGTCACGGTGGCGACGCATAACCTCGGCGGGTTGTGGCGCGGACAGCGGAAACGGACGGATGCGGTGTATGAAAAGATGGCGGCCGATTATGCACGTTTCTTACAGGAGAACGGCTTTCCGGACATTCTGTGCACCCAGGAAACGAGTGGCAAATTTTATCGTTTGCTGGCCGCGAAAATGGACTATCCGCACACCTTCAATCTCAAAAAAGGGACCGTCATCCTCAGTCGCTATCCCATGGAAGGCGGCGGGGAAATCCCTTTCGGTAAAACCGCCAACTCGACGCTGTGGGTGGACATCCGGATTGGGAAGAAACTGGTGCGGGTGTACAACATCCATTTACAATCCAATAAAGTGACCAATGCCACGGAGAAAGTGCTGGAAGAGGCCGAACTGGACGATGGCGAGACCTGGCAGGACATCGGCAGCGTGCTGCATAAAGTGGGCGATGCCACCCAGATCCGGGCGGAACAAGCCCAGCTGTTATGCGATCATATCGTCCAATGCCCTTCCCCGGTGATCGTCTGTGGCGACTTCAATGATACGCCCAACTCTTATGTCTACGGATTGATCGTGCAGGGCCTCACGGACACCTTTCGGGAGAAAGGCTTCGGCTTTGGCACCACTTTCGGCGGCGCCTTGCCCTTGCTGCGGATCGATTATATCCTGACGGAGCCGAGTTTTACCACCTACGCCTGTGAGACGGTACACGGGCAATTCTCCGATCACTATCCGGTCTTCGTAGCCGTTGGCATCCGCTGAAATGAATGTGGCCAATTTACGAATGTGGTCAATGTGGTATAAGCCTTGGTCTGGTGCCTACTTTCGCCCGCTTTTCTGATCTGCTATGCTGTTAGAAGGAATGCTGCTGGGCTTTACGCTCAGCCTGATGATCGGCCCGTTGCTTTTTGCCATCGTCCAGGCGAGTCTGGAAGGCGGCTTTCGGACGGGGGTGACCGTGGCTGCCGGGATGTGGAGCAGCGATTTTCTGTTCGTCCTGCTGAGCTATTACGGTGCGTCGGCCTTGGCATCTTTTACGGCCTGGCCGCATTTCCAGTGGTGGGCGGGCCTGTTGGGCGGCCTGTTGCTGGTGAGTTTTGGCGTGGGTATCCTGCTGAAACGCCTGCCGAAAAATCCTGCATTGGCGCTCATCCCTGCTGCTGCCCCGCTCCACCAGTATTACCTGCGCGGTTTCCTGCTCAACACGGTCAATCCGTTCACGGTCTTCTTCTGGATCAGCATCGGCGGCGGCGTGGTGGCCACCAACCGGAGCCAGGGTCTGCCGAGCACGCCCTTTTTCCTGGGCATGCTGCTCACGATCGCACTGGCCGATGTACTCAAAGCCTGGGGCGCCAAAAAGCTGCGCCAATGGCTGACGCCGCCGCATATCCGGCGGGTGCAGCAGGGCATTGGGGTCCTGCTGATTGTCTTTGGTTTAGTGCTGGCGGGAAGGGGCTTGGGCTGACTTTAAGGCAGATCCGGCAGGTAGGCGAAAGATTTGTTCTCAAAATCGAGGGCGCAGCAAAAGGTGGACAGACCGTTGGTAATGGCCAGAAAGGGGGCCTGCATTTGCAAATTATAGCGCGCTGCCTGCTCGAAGGTGCTTGGGCTGAGCGGTATTTTCGGTGATTTGAGCTCGAAAAGCAACCAGGGTTTCAACTCGGCATCGAAGACGACGAGGTCGCAGCGCTTGCGCAGCCCATTAAACTCAAAACCTACCTCCACGCGAATGCGATTGGCCGGGTATTTTTTTATTTCCAGCAAATACAACAGTACCAACTGTCGCAGCAGTTCCTCCGGCTGCAGGACCACCTCCTTGCGCCGGATGGGATCGAACACAAAGGTGGTATGCTCCGACCTGGACAGGCGGAGCTGGGGCTGGAATTGCAGAAAATCGAGTTCGAGCAGCAAGGAAGGGAAGGTATGAGTTATGCGTTATGCGTTATGAGTGGCCATACTAAACCCCTCTAAACCCATTTTCTAAACCTTTCTAAACCCATTTATCAAAGCCCTTTGCGCAGTCGAGCCACCGGGATATTCAGTTGTTCGCGGTACTTGGCCACCGTGCGCCGGGCGATATTGTAGCCTTTTTTAAGCAGGACGGACTTGAGCTTTTCGTCGGAGAGCGGCCGGCGTTTGTTTTCCTCGGCGATCATATCGGAGAGGATTTTTTTCACTTCCAGCGTCGATACTTCTTCGCCCTCCTGGGTGGACAGGCTTTCGGAGAAAAATTCCTTGAGGCGCTTGGTGCCGAACTCGGTCTGCACGTACTTGGAGTTGGCCACCCGCGATACCGTCGAAATGTCCAGGCCGGTGGCATCGGCGATGTCTTTCAGAATCATGGGGTGGATCTTCCGCTGATCGCCGGTGAGGAAATACTCTTCCTGGTGATGCAGCAGGGCGCTCATGGTCAGCATCATGGTCTGCTGGCGCTGCTTGATGGCGTCGATGAACCACTTGGCCGAATCTATTTTTTGCTTGATAAACAGTACGGCCTCCTTTTCCTTCTTATTGGGCTTGCGGCCATTACGCCCGGAATGGAAAGCACGCAGCATTTCGCGGTACTGGTCGCTGATGCGCAGGTCGGGCGCGTTGCGGGCATTGAGGGTCAGTTCCAGCTGGCCGTCGCGGTTGTTGATCAGGAAATCGGGCACCACATAGTTCGTCGCCCGGTCGCTGCGGCTGGCAAATCCGCTGGCCGGTTTGGGATTCAGTTTGAGGATCTCGCCGATGGCTTCCTTCAGGTCCTCTTCGTCGATGTTGAGCTGACGGCAGAGTTTGGGGTAGTGTTTTTTGGTAAATTCCTCGAAGTAGTGGTCGATGATGCGAATGGCGACGTGCACGGCCAGCCGGTTCTCGTACGACAGTACGTCTTCCTCCTGGCGCAGCCGGTGCTGGAGTTGCAGCGACAGGCATTCCTGCAGGTCGCGGGCGCCCGTGCCGGGCGGATCGAACAGGTGGATCTTGACCAGCAGTTCGCCGATCTCCTTTTCGGTGGTCGTCACGTTCTGGCTGAAGAGCAGGTCGTCCACCATGGCGGTCGGTTCGCGGCGCAGGTAGCCGTCGTCGTCGATGGAGCCGATGATCTGCATGGCCACGGCGCTCTGGCGGTCGTCCAGTTCGAGCAGGCCGAGCTGTTCTTCCAGGTACTCGTGGAAGGTGTGCTCGAAGGCAAGCGGGATGGTTTTCTCGTCTTCGTCGCCATTGCGCTCGTCGCCGCGCGTCTTGTAGGTATTCGGGTCTTCTTCGATGAAATTGACCAGGTAGTCGTCCAGTTCGACCTCGTCGTCGCGCATGTTGATAGCGTCGTCGTCCGCATAGTCGTCGGCGGTCTCGCGTTCGATGGTCTCCATGATCTCGCCGCCGCCGTCCACTTCGCCGCCGCTGTCCGTATCGGTGTCGGCATTGCCGGCTTCCGCCTTTTCCTCGCGTTCGTAGTAGCTCAGGTCGGCGTCGGAGAGGTCCATTTCAGACATGCCCTCATTGGTGTCGATGCCTTCATCGCCCTCTTCCAGCGCGGGATTGATCTCCATCTCTTCCTGGATGCGTTGCTCCAGGGTAGCGGTCGGGATTTGCAGCAGTTTCATCAGCTGAATCTGCTGGGGCGACAGTTTTTGCTGTAATTTCTGGGTAATGCTTTGTCTCGGTCCGTACAAGGCCATTTTTGTCGGGGGGATTAGTGATGGATCAGTAAATGGGTAGCATGTATGATAAGGAAGCCGAAGATAAGCGATTGGATAAAAACGGCCCATCAAAGAAAGGGCCAATTTTTGAAGGTATACTTTTTACTACATTACAGAGAAGGTAAAAATGTTTCTTTCTAATGCCTAAAAAATTGATTATAAAGCGTTTATAATAGAAAATGAAATTTATAGCCAAGTCGAATATTTTTTAGGAGTTTTTTCAGATTAAAAATAATTATCAAATCAGGGGCTGGAAAAATAGCGGTCGTTTACGGAGATTTTGGTGCCGGTCAGGTGGACCTGGGCATGGATGCAACGCAGGCGAATGAAAACCTGCGTTACTATTCGAAAAGCAAATAATTTAGCCCTCCGTTTTATTTCAAATCATCACCATGCTGACACCACTGTTTACCCGAAGTTTCCTGCTGGCCATCGCCATTACCCTGCCGGCCTTGCTGCCGGCCCAAAAAACTACCCCCACGATCGAGCGAAAAATCGACGCGCTGCTGGCTAAAATGACCGTGGAAGAAAAGGCTGGCGAAATGACCCAACTCTCCCTCGACATGGTCTGCGTGGGTGACCCGTACAATCTCCGCCAACCGCTGGCCATCGACAAAGACAAACTCAAAAAAGTTATTCAGGATTATCACGTCGGCTCTATTTTGAATGTCGGCACTTCCGCCCACACCGCCGCCCGTTGGCAGGAAATCATCACCGAGATCCAGCAGGAAGCATCCCGGTCCCGCTTAAAAATTCCGGTGCTCTACGGCATCGATGCCATTCACGGGGTCAACTACACGCTGGGCACCACCCTCTACCCACAGCCGCTCGGCGTGGCCGCCACCTGGAATCCGGCCCTGGCTGAGCGCCTGGGCGCCATCACCGGCTACGAATGCCGGGCGTCGGGTATTCCGTGGACGTTTAGTCCGGCCATGGACCTGTGCCGGTATCCGGTCTGGTCGCGTACCTGGGAAAGTTTCGGGGAAGACGTGCTGATGAACAAGGTCTTCGGCTCGGCTATGATCAAAGGCTATCAGGGCGCGGACCTGAGCGATCCGTTCCGCATTGCGGCCTGTATGAAGCATTTTACCGGCTACGGCGCGGCGGTGAGCGGTAAGGATCGCACCTACGCCTGGATTCCCGACCGTGAACTCCGCGAATACTTCCTGCTGCAATATGCCGAAGCCATCCGGAACGGCGCCCTGACGGTGATGATCAATTCTTCCGGTTTCAACGGCATTCCGGCACATGCCAATAAGCAGTTGCTGACCGGCATCCTGAAAGGCGAAATGGGTTTTCAGGGTTTCACCGTATCCGACTGGGAAGACGTAAAATACCTGACCACCCGGCATAAAGTGGCCGCCACCTACAAAGAGGCCGTTAAAATCGCTGTTAACGCCGGCATCGACATGACCATGGTCCCCAATGATCTGGAGTTCACCACTTACCTGGTGGAACTGATCAAAACCGGTGAAGTGCCGCTGAGCCGCGTCAACGACGCCGTGCGCCGGATCTTGCGCGTGAAAATGCTGCTGGGGCTGTTTGAAAAAACCCACGATCCGCTAAGTAGCTATCCGAAATTTGGCGGGGAAGAATTCCGGCAAACGTCTTTGGAAGCCGCCCGCGAAGCCTTGATCCTGGTCAAAAACACCAATAATACGCTGCCGCTGGCCAAGTCCTCCCGGGTGCTGGTCGTGGGCCCGACGGCCAGTTCCATCCGTGCCCTGAATGGCGGCTGGACCAATTCCTGGCAGGGCGAGCGTTCTAACGATGTGTATGCGGCCAAAAATACGATCCTGGAAGCGCTCATCCAAAAAGTCGGCGCCGATAAGGTCACTTATGTCGAGGGCGCCACCTTCGAGCGACTGACCAATGTGGACGAAGCCGTGCGCGCCGCCGCGAGTGGCGACTACGCCAGCGTGATCCTGTGTCTCGGCGAAGAGAGTTATACCGAAGTGCCCGGCACGATCAACGACCTCACGCTGGATGCCCACCAAGTGGCGCTGGCCAAAGCGCTGGCCCAGACCGGCAAGCCCGTCGTGCTGGTGCTGGCCGAAGGTCGTCCGCGCCTCATCCATGCCTTCGAGGACAGCATGAGCGCGGTGCTGCTGTCGATCTATCCCGGCATGGAAGGCGGCGAGGCCATTGCCGACGTGCTCTTCGGCGACGTGAACCCCAGCGGCAAACTACCCCTGACCTACCCACGCTACCCCAACGGTATTGTGCCCTATGACTACAAATTCCTGGAAGCGCTGGATCCTTCCGCCGGTTATCCGGGCGGTAAAGACAAGTTCTACGATCCGCAATATGCGTTCGGCTTTGGCTTGAGCTATACGCGGTTCGAATATGCGAACCTGACGGTCAATAAGGCGGCCTTCGATAAGAACGAGCCGGTGGAAATTTCCGTGCAGGTGAAAAATGCCGGCTCCCGTGCGGGCAAAGAGGTGGTGCAACTGTACGTAAGCGACCTGTTCGCCAGTATTGCCCCTTCGGTGAAAAGGCTGCGCGGTTTTCAGAAAATCGACCTGGCCGCCGGCGAAACGAAAACGGTCACGTTCAAGATCACCTTCCAGGAGCTGGCTTTTGTCGGTATCGACAACAAATGGGTGACCGAGCCGGGCGCCTTCAAGGCCCTGGTGGGCGGATTGTCGGCAGATTTTGAATTGAAGACGCCGGTGGTAAAAGTAGCGGCGAAAAAGAAAAAGGCGTAGGGAACGAACGGTGTGCTGCTGGCACTGAGCAGGGGTGTTTTTTGTCATGCCGTAGGCACCTAATGTTCTTGCCGATGTTGGCGTCCCCGCCATAGCCGTCAGGCTAAGATTGGAACATGACCTCGGAGAGGTCAAATGTTGGTAGCAACCGGAACGTCAGCTCCATCCCCCGACCTCGGAGAGGTCGCAAGTTGGCAGCATTTTTCATCACCAAAACCCACGATATGGCCGACGTTTTTTCTCAAATCTACATCCAAACCGTTTTTGCGGTCAAACACCGTCAAGCCCTTATCCTACCGGAATGGGCGGAAGACCTTTATAAATACACCACTGGCATCGTCCAAAATCGGGGAAACAAAATGCTCGCTATTGGTGGTATGCCTGACCACATTCATATTTTTTCTTCGCCGTTGTTGGGGTCCTCGCCAACAACCACGGCAGGGCAGTATGACAAGTGTTAATTCGTTCTCTTTCAACAACTTAAGCACTC
>JBKJKS010000402.1:0-16578 GCA_046597295.1 Saprospiraceae bacterium | reverse complement strand
GCGGGCTACTTTGCGCAGCGAATAGCCGTTTTCGAGGTATTTGGCTGCCCGGCGGATGTTACGGTTGGCTTCGCCTCCGCCCCGCGAGCTGTTGAGCGCTTCCAGCACGGCGGCGTTTTCGTAGTACTGCAGTTTGTCGGCCACGCGGTTGAGCGCCGCGTACACGTTTTTATCAAACTGTTCTTCATTCAGGTCAATATTCCAGCCGATCCAGTAGATCTGGAGACAGATCAGTCCGATGAGTGCGGTGGTCATCAGGCCAATGATTAAACGTATGCGACGAGGATCCATGCAGGCAGGTTGAGCAAAAAGAAATATCCCAACGTGCAAAAGTACGTTGTCCAATAACCTGCAATGGTGCTTTTAACCTGGGCTTAACGGGAGACAAAAGATTTTTACCACTCCACACCTTCACCAGCGGGGGCCACAACCGGGCGTAGCAGAGCACTGACGGAAATATCTTCATCAATCTCTTCCCAATGGATGCCCGCACCTTTTCCGATGAGCCGCCACGCATTGCGCTGGATAGGTGTGGCTGCGGCCAAACGGGGGAACTGGTGATAAGGCACTCCGATTTCCCGGCCATCTTCCAACACGACAAAGAATTTATGGGCTTCGGCGCGAACCAACACAGCTTTAGGAAATTCATTTTTTGAAATGGTCATGCCAGTCACGAAATGACCAATTTAGTGGTCGCTGGAAAAGTACACAAAGATAAGTTTTTAATCAAAGTTTTGCTTCATATCTCTGCTTACACGGCGGATAGAAAACCGATGCTTTTGAAAATGCCGGATCTACCTATTTTAACGCCTTCAATCACCTTCATCAATTCAACGCAGCCATGACGACCATCCAAGGCCCCGCCATTTTTCTGGCCCAATTCATGGGCGACCAAGCCCCCTTCAATTCCCTCGAAAGTATTTGCCGCTGGGCGGCCTCGCTCGGCTACGTCGGCGTACAGATCCCGACCTGGGATGCCCGGTTGATCGACCTTGAACAGGCGGCGGCCAGCCAGGACTACTGCGACGACCTGCGCGGCCGTGTGGAAGCCTGCGGTTTGCGGATCAGCGAACTCTCCACGCATTTGCAGGGGCAGCTGGTGGCCGTCCACCCCGCTTACGACCTGTTGTTCGACGGTTTCGCGCCCGAAGCAGTGCGCGGCAATCCGCCAGCCCGCACCGAGTGGGCCATCCGCACCCTGAAACAGGCCGCCCAGGCCAGCCGGCGACTCGGTCTGCCGGTGCACGTTACTTTTTCGGGCGCGCTGCTCTGGCCGACGGTCTATCCCTGGCCGCAGCGCCCGAAGGGTTTGGTAGAAGCGGGATTTAAGGAACTGGCGTCCCGCTGGCAACCCATTCTGGATACGTTTGACGAAAATGGCGTGGACCTGTGCTACGAGATCCACCCCGGTGAAGATCTGCACGACGGCGTTACCTTCGAACGCTTTCTGGCGGCGACCGGGAATCATCCGCGTTGCCACATGCTGTTCGATCCGTCGCACTTTATTTTGCAGCAACTGGACTATTTGCAGCATATTGATTTTTACCACGAGCACATCAAAATGTTCCACGTCAAGGACGCCGAATACAACCCGACCGGAAAAAGCGGCGTGTACGGCGGCTACCAGGACTGGATCGACCGGCCGGGGCGCTTCCGGTCGCTGGGTGACGGCCAGGTGGATTTCACGTCTATTTTTTCCAAGCTGGCGCAGTACGATTATGCCGGCTGGGCCGTGCTGGAATGGGAGTGCTGCATCAAGGATTCCGAACAGGGCGCCCGCGAAGGCGCCCCCTTCATCCAGGACCACATCATTAAAGTGACGGAAAAAGCGTTTGATGACTTCGCCGGCGTTGCGGCGGACGAGCAACTGCTGCGACGCATCATGGGGCTGTGAGCAAAATGTGTTTTCCCTGGCTGAATCATGAGCTGGGTTTAGAGGGGTTGAAAATGGGTTTAGAGGGGTTTAGAAAATATGCAACATGCTAGAGAGCAATGATGTAGAGCGCATTTCTAAGATGTTCACCCATAACTAAACCCCTCTAAACCTTTTTCTAAACCCCTCTAAACCCCTCTAAACCCCTCTAAACCTTTCCTCTAAACCCCTCTAAACCCTTTACCAACCCCTGCTACCCATCCTAACCCGCATGAAACACCTCGGCTGGTTCCTGCTGGCATTTGCTTTTTGCAGCTGCTCCCGCGCGGAGGGCAAAAACACCTCCGATGTGCTGCAGTACCTGCTGCATCAGGAGGGCTGGATTGCCTGGCCGGTCTGCCTGGTACTGGTATTTGTGCTGTTCAATCTGCTGCGCATTTTCCGTTTCGGCCTGCGGCTGGCAGTGCGCTCCATTCGTCAGGGCTACCGGTTCACTTTTGGCTGGGGTCGGCGGCATTTGATTTTCATTGCCCTGCTGGGCACTTTGCTGTGGGTCGGGCGGGACTGGCTGATCAGCGGATTACAGGAGATCGAGCAGCGCTACCTGCACCCGGTGTACGTAAATGAGTACGGTAGCCTGAGTGCGGAGCACGTGACGGCGATTTACGAGGCGGAGCTGGCCAAACAAATCGATCCTTACCAAAAACAGATCGTCACCCAGCGGACCCGGGAAATGGCGGAAAAAATCAAATCTACCCCGCTCGCTATTTATCAATGCGCCCACCTCGAGTGTGGACTCGACCCCTTTACGGTCCGGCGCGACCGGGTAGCGGCGGGTTGGATCCAGTTTACCCGGGCGGGAATCAGCGGGCTACGGCAAAACGGCCAGCCCATTGCCTACGAGGCTGTGTTGCAGGCCTGTGCCGCCAAAGACGCCGGTTTCATCATGAACCTGACGGAAACCTACCTGACTTTCCAGTACGAACGGGCCAAGCGCAGACCATTGGATAACACCATCGACCTGTACCTGGCCTTGTTTGCGCCCGCGCTGATCGGCGCCGAGTACGACAAAGTGGTGTACGAAGGCTACGACAATCCCCGCTATTACAAGAACGATGGCCTCGACGGCTGGTACGTGGCCGACGGCAACAACGGACGAAAACAGATTTTTCACAAGGATGCCGCCAAAGACGGTAAGATCACCATCCTCGAAATGTTTCTCGCGCTCGAATCGAAAAAGAACAAACTGCTGGGGCTTTACCTGAAATAGTGCGGAATGATTTAAAAACTTTTTTTAATACCTTTGTCGCCCTCCCCGCCAGTTTCGAGAAAAAACAGCTTTTTTAGCCCGGTTTTTGCTTCCGATATGGTGCTTAATAATCTGCCCGCCATCGAATGTATGACTTGAAAGAGCAACAAATATTCTTTACATGAACAAGTTCCCCCGGCTATTGTGTATCGCGCTGGCCTTTTGCCTGGCCTGGCCCGTTTTTGCCGAAACCAAGTCACAGCAAGTGGAGCGCTACCTGGGCACTTTCCGGTACGAGAATGACCGTCCCCGGGGAACGATAAAATTTATTTTTCAAAAGGCAGTATTGAAGCGCAAGGGCACGGGGAAAAAAACCTACCAGTACCTGCTGTTCAACGAGCCGTTTTTCTCCAATGAGGACAATGCCGGTCGCCTGATCGGCATTCAGATTGTCAATAACGGCAAGACCAGCACCATCCGGCCCGAGTCGCCGGAAGCACCGGCCAATGTAGCGGAGCCGGGTGCGCCGGCGGTACGCGTGAACGTACCGAATGATCCCATCCGGCCCCAGCAAGGGACCGGGTTCAACGTCGGGAGCATGTTCGACAGCTCGAAAATCGCCGGCAACCTCGATGTCGCCAAGGATAGAATCACCGGCTGGAAAGGCGCCGCCTGGCAAACCATCCGTCCGGTCTGGGCCTTTGTCATGTGGATCTTCAGCAGCGTGATCGCCATCCTGATCTGCTTTGCCGGCCTCTGCCGCTACGTCGCCAAGACCGCCGCCACTGAAAGCCTCATCAATAACTACGGCCGCATCATCGTCGGCCGCTGGATTGTCTCCGCCCACCAGAACGCGGCGGCCATGCTGCTGGTTATCACCTGGATCATCGCCATCGTACTACTGATCGACGTGTTCATGTGGCTGGTCTACCTCAACCTGTCGGTCTGGCTGCTGGTAGTCATCTGGTTCCCCATCCTTTGGCTGGCCGAAAAACTGACCAGCTGGCTGGTACCGAACATTCCCATCTCCGACGAGACCGGCATCCGTCGGGCCTGAACCGATCCTGGCAACCGATCTGTGCTGACTGTCGTCCTGTTTTAAAGGGGATGCTTCGGGAAAGCACGCGTAGAGCGAAGCCCCTCCCCTAACTTCTCCCCGTAAAGGGGCGGGGGATTTGATCGTGCAGGGCTTATTACAATGTAAACTAAGTTTTTTGGCAAAACCGAGCGTGGCTACCTCCCCCGGCCTGCGGCCACCCCCTCCAAAAGGGGGACCGGCTTCACGCTTGGCCAAGGAAGAACATGGTGGCATCACGCTGGGTTATCCCCCTTTGGAGGGGTGGCCTTCGGCCGGGGGAGGTACATGCTACGCAAGGAGGAGACAAAATGCGTAAAAATTTAATTTACACTATCCGTAGCAGGTTTTGCTTACGGTTTCAAAAACGGCAGTTCCTCCAGGCGATGATGTTTGAAAGATTAAATCGGGCTGAAGTCCCCCTCCCCGTGGGAAAAGGAGCGAGGGGCAGCATCTTTTCCTCAAGGTCCGGAAAACCTGCAAGAGACCACCACGATGAAGTCCCCCTCCCTGTCGGGGGAGGGGTTAGGGGTGGGGTCCTTGCGCTCACCCTCCTTTTCCCCCTCTGCCTCTCCGCCCAATCCCTGCGCCTCACCACCCTCCCGGCCGAACGGCCGGCGCTCACCGAAGCCCTGCGCGATTTCCGATTCAAAGCGGTTGAAAATTCAGCCGACACGCTCATTTTTCCGTTGCCGGATACCCTCTCCTACCAGGTAGTCGGCGCCGCGCTGCTCCGGCATTTACAATCCAAAGCCTACTTAACGGCCTCGCTCGACAGTCTGTCCACTTACAGCAAGGATGCCACGGCGCAGCTCTACCTCGGCCCGGCGATGCGCTGGGTGCAGCTGCGGACCAACGCCGCCGAATACGACGAGTGGCTCGCCGCCGCCGGTTACCGGCCCAAAAATTTTACCGACAAACCCCTGCGCTACGACGCCCTGCTGGCCCTCGAACGGGCCGTGCTGGAGCAGGCCGAGAACCGCGGCTATCCCTTTGCTCAGGTCGGCCTGGACAGCATCGGGATCGCAGCGGATGGCAGCGTTTCGGCCGTGCTGCAGATCGAACCCAAGCAATTTTTCACGTTCAAAGGCATTAAGATCAACGGCGATGTGCAATTGCCCGCCGCTTTTCTACCCAACTACCTGGGGCTGCGGGCGGGCAGTCCCTACAGCCGGACGCGGGTGCTGCGGCTGCGCGAACAATTGCGAACGCTTGTATTTATCGAATCGACCGGCAATCCCAGCGTGACCTTTGCGGGCCAGGAAGCGACGGTGAACCTGTTTTTGCAGAAAAAACGCGCCAGCCGCTTCGATTTTCTGATCGGTCTGCTGCCCCAGCCCAACAGCACCAGCGGCAAACTGCTGGTGACCGGCTCGCTCAACGCGGCCTTTCAGAATGCCCTGGATCTCGGCGAACATTTTGCCGTGGAGTTCGAGCGCCTGCGCCCGGAAACGCAGAAGCTGGATGTGCGGGCCGGTGTGCCCTACCTCTTCGGGACGCCCTTCGGCGTGGAAGGGCGGCTCAACATTTTCCGGCGCGACAGCACTTGGGTGGATGCCCAGTCGGAGCTCGGCGTGCAGTACCTCTTTACCGGCAGCGACTACATCAAGTTTTTTTGGGAAAATAAAAACTCGACCCTGCAGAAGGTGGACACGCTGACCGTGCGGCAAACCCGCCGCCTGCCGCCCAACCTCGATCTGCGCCAAAACGGATTTGGCCTGGAAGCGGGCCTGAACCGGCTGGACTACCGCTTTAATCCCCGCAACGGCTGGTCCATGACCGTGAAGACGGTAGCGGGTTTCAATACCGTGCAGCGCAACAACCAGATCCAGGCTTTGCGCGACCCCGACGACCCGGCTTTTCGCTTCGCCAGCCTCTACGACAGCGTAGCCGGGCGCGTGGCGCGCTACCGGCTGGAGCTACGGGGCGAAGTTTTTGTGCCGGTCATGGCCCGCAGTACCGTCCGGATCGGCCTGCGCGGCGGCGGTATTTTTTCGGAAAAAAAAGTTTTTGCCAACGAGCAGTACCGCTTGGGCGGCACTAAACTGCTGCGCGGCTTCGATGAGGAAAGCCTGTTCGCCACGCGCTTTGCCGTGGCCACCGCCGAGTTCCGGCTGCTGATCGGCCCCAATTCCTACCTGGCGGCCTTCGGCGACTACGGTTACCTGGAAAACATCACTAACCGGACCAAGGCCTTCCTGCGACCGCTCGGGCTGGGGGCCGGCCTGAATTTCGAGACCAAAGCGGGTATTTTTGGCATCAGCGTGGCGGTGGGCCGTCGCGATGTGGGGCAGGGGGTCGATTTGCGGGCGACGAAGTTTCATTTGGGGTACGTGAGTTTGTTTTGAGTGGTACGCGATTTTTATCCGGTCTATGCGCCGCCACCCCGATTATCCCTACTTTTCCGGCTGAATTGACAGACATCCGATTATGAAAATAAAATTCTGCGGCGCCGCCCGGGAAGTGACCGGCTCGGCCCACCTGCTGACCCTGGACAATGGTTTCAAAATCCTGCTCGACTGCGGCCTGTACCAGGGCGGCGGCGACGATGATGGCCAGGCCAGGGAGACCAGAACCGCCGTTTCCCCAATGCTGAATTTCAACGATAACTGGCTGTTCAAGCCCGGCGAGATCGACTGCCTGGTGTTGAGCCATGCCCACATCGACCATACCGGCCGGGCGCCGAAACTGGTCGGTAACGGCTTCAGCGGCCCCATTTACGCCACCCACGCCACCCGCGACCTGTGCGCGGTGATGCTGCTGGATTCGGCCAAGATCCAGGAGGGGGACACGGAGCGCTATAACCGGAAAAAGGGCTTCGCCGATCCGGAAAAAACGCCGCTCTATACCGTCGAGGACGTGACGCAGACGCTGAAGCAGTTCGTGGGCTATAACTACGAACAATGGTTTTCCATTCATCCGCAGGTGCGGGTGATGTACCGCGATGCGGGGCACATCCTGGGTAGCGCCACGGTGACCCTGGAAATCACCGAAGGTACCCGCGTGATCCGGCTGGGTTTCAGCGGCGATATCGGGCGGCCTAACCGGCCCATTCTCGGTGATCCGCTGCCGATGCCACCCCTGGACTACCTGATTTGCGAGAGCACCTACGGCGACCGCGAGCACGAGGGCGCTCCGGACGAGCTGGATCGCTTTGTCGGCATCGTGCACCAGACCTGCGTGGAGAAACGGGGCAAGCTGATTATTCCCGCCTTTTCGGTGGGGCGTACTCAGGAGATCGTGTATATGCTCGACCGGCTGCAGGCGGCCGGTCGACTCCCCAAAGTGCCGGTCTTTGTGGATAGCCCCATGGCCATCAATGCGACGGAGGTCTTCATCAACCACCCCGAATGCTTCGACGCCGACGTGCACCGCTACATGATGGATAATGAGGATCCGTTCGGTTTTAACGGCCTGACCTACGTGCGCTCGGTGGAGGGTTCGAAGCAACTCAATGTGAATCAGAAACCCTGCATCATTATTTCGGCTTCGGGCATGATGAATGCAGGCCGCATCCGGCACCACCTGCTGAACAACATCGAGGACTACCGTAATACCTTCCTCATCGTGGGTTATTGCGCGCCCCACACCCCCGGCGGACAGCTCCGGGCCGGCGCCACCAGCCTGTACGTGCTGGGCCAGCACAAGCAGGTACTGGCCGACGTGGCGGTGATGGACTCCTTTTCCGCCCACGGCGACCGGGTCGAAATGCTGGACATGATCCGTAACCAGACGGATACCATCCAAAAGATCTGGCTGGTGCACGGTACGCTGGACCGCCAGGAAAAATGGCGGGACTACTTAATGGAGCATGGCTTTAAAGCAGTGGGTATTCCGGAACTGGGGGAGGAAGAGGAGATTTAAGTTGGCTGCAGGTCGAGCAATGCACGCAGACTCTCATCGATCAGCAGCTGCTTTTGCACGGTCAGCTCGCCTATTTTATGAATGAGCCTACGGTTGTCGATGGCACGCACCTGATCCATCAAAATATCAGAGGCATGACTTAGGCTGGATTCCGCTACGGAGAGGTGAATGCGTAGTAAAGTAGGACCTTTGACAACCTGCGTTGTCAGGGGACAGATAATGGTGGATGGATGTTTGCCATTGAGCAAGTTCGTTTGAACCACCACCACCGGACGGGTTTTACCGGGCTCGGTACCAAAACGGGGGTTTAAATCCGCCAACCAAACTTCGTATTTGCTGATCATCAGGTGAAGTTTAGTACGGAGGCAAATTATCGTCTTCTATCTGCTCCATTTCTGCCAGCACTGCCATGGAGGATTGCGCCACCAGGCGGCTTTCCTCTTGCAATTGCTTGGCTAATAATTTCCGTTTCTGAAGTCGATTGTAGTAGATCAACGCTTCATTGATATAGGCGTTCCGGCTTTGCTTGATCTGGGTCAGCAGCATTTCCGTCTCGGCAAAAATTCCCTCTTGTAACTTTAACGACAGCATTTTCATAGCCTGGAAAAATATATGATTTGTGACACTACAAAGATATACTATTTATCTTAGAAATCAAACCATCGTAGTTTTCTTTTCTTTCTCCAGTCCCCACACCAATCCCAGAAAACCCACGAACAGTCCCACCCGCACGGCCCACAACAGCACCGGCCAGGCTGCCAGAAAAGGCGCCAGCCAGGTGATCAGGCCGTACAGCGCCAGCGCAACAGCCACATACAGGAACATCCGGGCCAGCGGATAAGGGACCGGGTAATACCTGCGCCCGGTCTGCCAGGTGGCCCAGCTCATGAAGGCGTAGCAGATCAGCGTCACCCAGGCGGCGCCCACGTAGCCGAAACGGGGTATCCACAGGATGTTCAGGAGAATGGTAATGCCAGCGCCCGCCAGCGAGATCCAGGCACCCAGCCGGGTGCGGTCTTTCAGGCGGTACCAGACCGAAAAATTATAGTACAGGCCCAGTAACAGGTTGGCGACCAACAGAATAGGCACCACGTCAAGGCCGCTGTGGTACTGCTCGTCGAGAAAATGTTTAACTACGTCCAGGAACAGCAGAATGCCCAGCATGCCGGCAGTGGAAGCGATGGTGAACCACTTGGTGACGTTGGCCTGGGTCTGCAGGGCATCCTGATCGCCGGCGTGGCGGAAAAAAAAGGGTTCGGCGGCGTAGCGGTAGGCCTGGGTGAACAGGGTAATGAGCATGGCCAGCTTGTAGTTCGCCCCGAAAATGCCCAGCTGCGCCAGGTTCTCCTGCTGGGTGCCGGTCAGCAGGTATTTCATCATCGTCCGGCTGAGCATTTCGTTGACGATGCCCGCAAAGCCGACGATAATGAGCGGCCAGGCGTAGTGCAGCATGCTGCCCCAGAGTACCCGGTCAAAAAACCAGCGGATGGCCCGGAATTCCGGCAGCAGAAAAAGCAGGGTAAGGGCGCTGGCGATCACATTGGACAGGAAAATATAACCCACGCCCAATCCAGGTGTCCACACGTAATATATCCACTGCACGCCCTGCCTGGCCAGCCAGGGACAAAGCAGCAGCCAGAACAGGTTCAGCGCGACGTTCACACCGATGTTGAGGAATTTGGCCAGCACGAAACGCCCGGGGCGCTGCTCCAGCCGCAGCCGGGCGAAAGGCAGTTCGACCAAGCAGTCGAAAGCCAGGATCAGGGCGAACCATTGTACGTACTCCGGATGTTGTGGATAGTCCAAAGCCCCGGCCAGCGGACCGGCAAGCACCAGCAAAAGGGTAGTAATAAGCACCGTAGTCGCCAGCAGTGACTGCATGGCCACCGAGAAAACCCGCTCGCGCTCCGCCGGCGGCGTGCCGAAGCGGAAAAAGGCCGATTCCATCCGGTAGGAATAGAGGATCATCAGGAAGGCCGAGGTCGCGTACAGATCGGTGACGATGCCGTATTCGCTCGGCACCAGCACCCGCGTGTACAGCGGCATCAGCAGGTAGTTCATGAACCGCCCGACGATACTGCTCAGGCCATAGATCGCGGTCTCGCCGGCCAGCTTTCTGATCAGGGACATTTAAATCAGGCCATTTCCTGCACCACTTCGGTCACCTCCGGCACCATGCGCTTCAACATCCCTTCGATGCCGGCCTTCAGGGTGACGGAGGAGGAAGGGCAGCCGCTGCAGGAGCCCTGCATGGTCACATAGACCTTGCCGTTCTCAAAAGCCTTGAACTCGATGTTGCCGCCGTCACCTTCAACCGCCGGCTTGACGTACATATCGATGAGGTCTTTTACTTTTTTAGCGATTTCACCACCTTCGCCCGTAAACTGGACGGCGTTGCTGGCCGCCGCAATCTGTTCGGCGTACTCGGCAAAACCTTCATTGACCACCACGCCACCATTTTCCAGGTAGTTTTTGATAAACTCCTTCAACTTGAGCATGACGTCGGCCCATTCGTAGTTGAATTCCTTGGTGATCGTGACGTAGTTGTTGTTGAAATAGACACTGCGTACGTAGGGCAGCTCCATCAGCGTGTGGGCCATCGGACTCCACTGGGCAGCCGGGTCACCGTCCTTGAATTCGGCAATACCCCGGTACAACATCCGGTTGGTGACGTACTTCAGGGACTCGGGATTCGGGGTTTCCTCCGTGTACAACATCACGGGGCTTTTAGCTACGGCTTCCATCTTCTGTATGTCTGGTTTGGTAATAAATGCAGGCAAAGATAACACCTCCCGGGCTACTTGGTTCAGCAAATGGCCTCAGGTCAGCTTCAATTTTTTTCCCGGCAGTTTCTGCCAGGTCGGGTGCGAGGCTTCCAGGCCCCGGCGACTGATAATCCACAACAGGGGCACTTTGGGCGCCTGCACTGGCGGTTCCCCAAAGCCATCGGTGAAATAGAGCAGCGCGTCGGGCCGCTCCAGGTTGGCCAGTTCGAGCGGCTCGCGGAAGCTGGTACCCCCACGCCCTTCTACTGCGTCGGGCGTAATGCCCCGGTAGCTATAGCGCCGGCTGATCCGCGTATCGCATTCTACAATGTCTACTTCGGCGCCCGATCGCCAGAGCTGGAAGATTTCGTCGAAGAACGGCTCCAGGTCCTCCTGTCCGATGCTGCCGGAGGTATCCAGGGCGACCAGTAGCCGCTGCCGTCGCCGGATCTTGATCCCCGGCACCGTGCCGTAGCGCTTACTGGGGCGCTGCACCGTGTTGCGCAGCCGACTGCTGGCCGCGCTGCCGGCGAATAACCGCAGCACACCGCGCCAGTTGATCTGCGCCGGCGGGCGGAACAAGCGGTCCTGCAACAGCTCGCGCAGTTCGCCGGGCAGCTGGCCCCAGGCGTGGGCATTGGTACGCTGATGCGCCGTCCGCATCAGGCTGTCCATTTGGGTTTCGAGCAGCTTGTTCTCCAGTTCGGAGCGGCTGCGGATTTCCTGCCAGGGCTGGTGTCGCTCCAGTCCGTGCGAATCGGAGCGGATCCTTTGCAGCGTCTCCGTGCCGGGGGAGCCTGATGCGCCACCCTCCGCGCTGCGTTGCAGGGTTTCGATCTTTTTGTAATAGTAAAACCAGGTTTGTCCGGCAGATAAGTGCAGATCGGGGAAAGATTCCAGAAAAATGCTGTCCGTGGGCAACTGCGGCCGGTCAATGTACTGGTTGACGACCAGGTCGAAAGCGACGTTAAGTAAGCGGGCATCCAGGAACGGCTCGCGCACGAGCACGTGGCGGAACACCAGGTGCAGCAGCTCGTGCTTCAGCACTCCGTAACGGTGTTCGGGGCTGACCAGCACCTGGTCCCAGAAATCGGCATTCACGTACAGCGTCAGGGTGTTGTGGCCCAGGCCCACCGCGAGCGTGTCCACCGGATGGCCTTTGGCAACCACTTCCTTATTGAGGCTGCCGAAGAGGTGGGCGTAAAAGGGTTCGCGCAGCAGCAGGGCAATGCCGGTGCGTGACAGTTCATCCAGGATACGGGAGGCGGGCAGGTTGGACATTGGTTGGCTGGACGTTGGGCAAATGGACGTTGAATTTTGGACAAAAAGACGTTAGACAAAAAGACATAACGCAAAACGGCTTCTTCCGGCTCAAAACCTTATGTCCAAAGTCCAATAATCCAATGTCGAATAGTCCAAAGCCCAAAAATCCAACGTTCGTATCCTACGGCGTTTGCTGGGGCTGCATTTTTAAATCCAGTTCTTCCAGGCGGACCAGACGTTCCAGGTTCAGTTCAATTTTGCGAAACGGATTCCCGCTCAGATCGAGGGTCCGCAGTTCGGTGCAATCGCCCAGAAAAGGCGGCAGCGTCTCCAGGTGGTTGTTCTTCAAAATGATCTGTTCCAGCAACGGAGCATGCTCCAGAAAGGACATGTTGGTCAGGGCACAGCGCACGAAGGAGGCTTCACGCAGGCTGGGAAAGACGCCAAGCCGCATTTCGCCCACCACCGGGTAACCATCCACAACGAGTTTTTCCAGCACCGGACTGCCGTACGGACCCCCTTCCGGCACCAGCATCGGCTGGCGCGGACGGAATGAACCGCGCTTGATGCTCAGGGTGCGCAGCTGTGGCAGGCGGAACAAAGCCACCGGGAATTCGTCGAGCCGGGTGTTTTCAATGAAAACGCTTTCCAGCGGCAGTTGCTCCAGGTGCTCCAGCGAGGCCACCAGATCGAAGCCTTTGTGGGCCGGTAAGGCCAAATAGCGTACAAAATCCAGGGTGGCCAAGGCTGGTGATAACTGATTCTCCGGGTATTGCGACAGGTTGAGGGTCTGGTGCGCCGTGATAAAGTAATGGCTGCGCGCTTCGCCCACCCGATGCCAGTTGCACATTTTATAAGCCAGCAGGAAATCGAACAGGTCGAAATCGGAGTTGCTGTATTTACCCAGGTATTCCACCTCATTGTAGTAGTAAGCCGCGCTTTCCTTCAGTTTCTGCGCTTGCTTGGTGGTCGCGGGTGTCGCATTCTTGGCTAACAAGTTCAAAGCCCGGTCGGCCACTTCCTTACGGGAGTGAAAACAGGCGATGCCGAACAAATAGCCCAACAGCCGATGGTTTACCCCGCCGCCGGTCATCAGTTCCAGCAGCAACGGGCAGTTATCGGCGCTTTCATCGCGCAGCAGCCGGGTGATCTGACTGGTGTATTGCCCGTCGGCGTCATCGGTGAGGTAGCGGCTTGTTTGATCCATATTTTTGGCTGGCTCCGGCGCAAAGGAACTGTTCTGAAAAAAGGCAAATAAGCAAAAGGCAATGTGCAGCAAACGTTTGCCTTGACCTGCTGGCTATTTCTTTTCCATTGCGTTGGGAGCGGCTCAAAAATAGTGTTTTCGAAGGCATTTTTCGGTCAAAATCGCCCGCCTGCCCAATTTTCATTTTTTTTTGAAAACAATAGTAGCCGAATGTGCATTTCTCTGGCCAACAAACAATGAACCACCATGGACGTCCAGGAAGGCAAAGCCAAGTTTATCGAATCGTGGGGCAAGATGGGTACCGATTGGGGAATCAATCGCACCATGGCCCAGGTGCACGCTCTGTTGCTGGTAGCACCGCAGGCGATGACCGCCGATCAGGTGATGGAAGGACTCAATATTTCACGCGGCAACGTCAATATGACCCTGCGGGCGTTGATGGACTGGGGACTTGTGCACAAACAGCTCAAGGCCGGTGAACGCAAGGAATATTTCTACGCCGAAAAAGACATGTGGACGGTGGTACGTCAAATCATCATCAACCGGAAGAAGCGCGAGCTGGAGCCGATGCTCAAGGTGCTGGACGAGGTCGCCAACGTGGAGGAGAACTCGCCGGAAGCCGAAAGTTTTTGCGCCGTGGTGCGCGATATCCGCGTTTTTTCGAGCAAAGCCAATCAGACGCTCGACACGCTTATCAAGGCCGACTCGAATTGGTTCACGAGTATTTTTATGCGTATGGTGCGGTAATTTCCAGTAACCAACTGCTACCGCAGCATCGTCTGCGCCAGGTGAATAAGCCCGCTGCTTTTCCGGATCTGCAAATAGGGCGTCAGCGTAGCCCCCATTTTTCGAAAAACGTGTCCGACTCCGGCGTCCAGACTGCCCTCGAAATCGAAGGTCAGCTGCCGGGTGGCGCAAAAGCGCAATACGGCCGCATACAACAGGTAAATAGCCTGGTTCAGGGGGGCTTGCGGCTCAAAACCAGAGAGCAGGCCATAGGCTCGCCGCTGATCGCGGGTGATGTACAAAGCGGCCTGGTCCTGACCGCTTGTCCGGTGCCGCGCGATGAAAATATAGCGTGCCTGCTGCGCCTGCGCGGCCCGATCCAGCCGCTCCAGTAAGTGCGCATCGACGGGTTTCCATTTCCGCCGGCGATCAGCGGCCTGATAAATCGCCCGAAATGCTGCAAAATCTTCCGTCATTACGACCTCGAACGTGCGTTCCGCCTGCATGATCTTGTTGCGGGTGCCGCTGTCCATCGAGTCCGGCAGCTGCTCCGACCAGCTATCGAACCGGTAGGTGTAGCGGGTATGGAGATGAAAGCCGGCCCAGTGAAAAGGCAGTCCGTTGCTGACTTCGGGATACAGATTCTGCTGAAAAAAGGTGGTGCGTGGCAGCTGCGCCAACAGCCCGGTGTAATTTTTTTGCTCAAAATCGTAGCGGCTGGGGGGCTTGAGATCGGGATTGGCGGGATAGTGGAGCCAGGGTCCGCCGTAGCTGGTTAGCGGCGCCGGTCGTATAACGGCCAGGCCCATTCGCCGGTGCAGGAAATAGGGCCAGCTACCGGTGATGGCGCCGGCCGCGTTTTCGGTCAGGCAAACGTCCCATTGGTCGGGGCCGCAGACGGCGTCGAGCCACCAGGGCTGCCCGTGCAAGGGTACCGGGTGAATCTGGCAGAAATTCAGGTAGCGGGTTTTGTTTCCGGACACGGGCATGATATTTTTGCCAATCAAGTTTGGCCCACAAAAAACTGATTTTCAACGAAAACACCCGTCTAATTCAAGTAAGCATGACCCTGCAAGAATTTTTCGACTACCTCAGCGCCAATCCCCTGGTCTTACTGGCGCTTTTTGTTGGTATTCCGCTCACCGCCCTGCTGGCCAATGTCATGGGTCGCGGCGAAGGCCACCTCCCACCCTGGAATTACTTTTATGCCGTATTGATCTACGCCGTGTGCATACCCGGCATTTTCGTGGTGACGCTGGCGATCTACATGTTTCTATTCGAGCGGGGCGGCAGCATTTTTAACGTCAATCTGCTCACCCAGGTCCTGCCCATCCTCTCCATGTTCCTTACGCTGGCGATTGTCCGCCGCAATGCGCCCTTCGAGCACATTCCCGGTTTCGGCAAGTTGTCGAGTCTGATGGTGATGATCAGTGCGGTATTTGTACTGATGTATTTTGTGGACCGCCTGCACCTCGTCGCCTGGGTGAACGTGCCGGTGCATTACCTCCTGTTCATCGTGGTCGGGCTGTTGCTGGCCTTTCGCTTCGGGCTGAAAAAATTAATTTCCTGATGATTAGACTTCTTCTGCCGATTGATCGCCGGATTTGGGTGAATGGGAAATTGGCCGGCTTGCTGCTTGGACTGGTGCTATGGGGAGCCTGTGACGGCCTGCAGAAAGAGAACAAGCAGATTTTCACCCCGGAGGATACGCAGGTGGTAGTGGCCAAAGACGTGGAAATCCTCTACTCCGACAGCGCCATACTGCGGGTACGGGTACATGGACCATTACTCTACAATTACGATGATCGCGAGAACCCCCGCCAGGAATTTCCGGCGGGCGTGAAAATCGAATTTCTGGAGTCCGACCTGTCGGTGAAAAGCACCCTGACGTCCAAAAACGCCACCCGATTTCCCGAGAAAGGGCAGATCATTGCCCGGGACAGCGTGGAACTGAACACCATCAAGGGGGAGAAGCTGGAAACCGAGGAACTGATCTGGGATGAGAAGACGGCGAAGATTTTTACCGATAAGTTTGTAAAAGTCACCAAGCCGGGCGAGATCATTTATGGCTACGGACTGGAAGCGGAACAGGATTTTTCGTACTGGTTGATTAAAGTCCCCAAGGGCCGCATCAAAGTGGATCAATTGAACAACGCGCTGAAATAACGACCTACCCCAACGCTCTTTTTTCCGAAAATGCAAAGTTTCCTGCCTGCTTCTTCCCTGCGCATCGGTAGTCACGCGCTCCCAGCCACCCTGCTGTTGGTGGCCTTGGGTACGGGCCTGGCCTTATGGCTGGTACCGCCACTCTCCTTCGTGCTCGGTACGGGCTGGCTGGCGCCGTTTGGCATAGGTGTGCTGCTGTTCTTCCTGCTCCTTTTATTTAAAAATCTGATCTTCAAGAGTTTATACAAAAATATTCCCAACGACGGCGATGCGGCACTGCTGGAATACCTGGTGCAACAAAACGCTACCGGGGCCCCCGGCGAAGAGGAGATGGAAATGGAGCTGATTGAAAATGCCCTGCACCTCAAGCAGGTACGGGCTTACGACTGC
>JBKJKS010000582.1:0-3442 GCA_046597295.1 Saprospiraceae bacterium | reverse complement strand
TACATGTCGGTTTGTTTTTGTGAAAAAATTCGGTTGGTAGTAATTGTTGTTTAAAAACGTACCACCAAAGGCAACGGTTGGGCAAAACGTGATCTTAGGTGTGGCATGAATGAGGGGGAAAATTTTTCTAGAAAAATTTTTCCCCTCATTCATGCCACACCTATTCTTTCTTAAACTCATCGATCGGCGTCTCCTCCGCCCGCAGCGGCGGCGCGGCCTGCTCCGTCGTATCCTCCGCGCCGCTCTGGTCGAAGTCGAGGTTACGCAGTTTCGGCGCCCGCCACCAGGTAATACCGACCACCAGCAGTGTCATCAGGCCGCCGAAAACGACCGAGGGCACGGTACCCAGGAACTTGGCGGCCAGGCCGCTCTCGAAAGCGCCGATCTCGTTGGAAGAAGTAATGAAAATGGTGTTCACCGACGATACCCGCCCTTTCATGTGGTCGGGCGTCAGAAACTGCACCAGCGACGAACGGATAAATACGCTCACCTCATCGAACACCCCGGCCAGGAACAGGAAAAAGAACGACAGCCAGAACACCCGGCTCAGGCCGAAGCCGATCATGCACAGGCCGAAACCCAGCACGCAAAACAGCATGATTTTACCCGCTCCCTGGTGCAGGGGCCGGTGCGCCAGAAAGAAAGCCGTGGTGATGGCGCCCACCGACATGGCTGCGCGCAGCACACCCAGCCCTTGCGGACCAACGTGCAGAATATCTTTCGCAAAAATGGGCAGCAGGGCCACCGCGCCGCCAAACAGCACGGCGAACAGATCCAGGGCAATGGCACTTTTAATGAGTTGGTTATTCGCTACAAAACGCAAACCTTCGCGGATACGTACGATGGCGGTTTCCGAAAAATCGGCGGGCGGGATCGGGCGCGGCGCTATACTGAGGACAATGCCCAGTGCGACCGCACAGAGTCCGACCATGACCCCGAAGGCGGCCGTCACGCCCGCAAAACCGTAGAGCAGGCCGGCAATGCCCAGTCCGGTAATACTGGCCACCGTCCAGGTGCTGCTGTTCCAGGTAATGGCGTTGGGCAACAGTTCTTTGGGTACGAGTTGCGGAAGAAAGGCAAAATTGGTGGGGCTGAAGAAACCGCGGGCAATGCCCGTGCAGAACATAACCAGATAAATGCCGGCTAACAGGTTGTTTTTAGGCAAATTATGCTGAAAAATGGCGATCATCAGCAGGGCTACCGCGCATAACAACAGAGTCGCCACACAACCCACCAGGATGTTGCGCCGGTTCATTTTATCGGCTAAATGACCGGCATACAGGGCAATGCCGATGGCTGGAATGGCCTCGGCCAGGCCAATAAAACCGAGCATGAGTGGATCACCGGTCAGCTCGTAGACAAAGTACCCGACCGATACGGACATGATCTGAATGGCCAGGGTCATCGTCAGGCGCATCGCCAGAAAGCGGCGGTAAGCGGGAATGCGGAGGGCGGCGTAAGCGTCGGTCAAATGAAAACGTTTAAAGCGGAAAGCGAAGATGTACGACGGACAACAAGGAAATAAGCAAAGCGCAACCAGCAAAAGGCAAAAATTGCAAAATGGTTATAACTCATAACTCATAACTTCCTACATGCCCTTCACCCAGCTCCAACCTTTTTTTGAGGAAAATGGCTTCGAGGTCATTCCCGCGCTCGGCCTGTTTCGCAGCCGGCAGCCGGGCGGCTGGCGCACCGTAGCCATATCGGAGAGCCAGTATCCGGAAGGCCTGCTGACCGAGCTGCACCTCGGTGTCCGCCATGAAGTGGTGGAAGAGATCGTCTATCCTTTTGCCATGGGCCTGCAATCACCGGGCGGCGAAGCGCATACTTTGCTGGTGAGTCAGGGTAAAATAGAGGGAGAAGGGCACCAACGCGAGTGGGTGCGCGACGAGGCCGATGCGCTGCTGGTGGCCCGCCAATGGCGACAGTGGATGCTGGAAAAGGGCTTTGCCTGGCTGGACATACACAGCGAGACCACCTGGTTGGACCGACTGTATAATGATGACCCGGAGACCGCCCGCCGCTGGCAGCCCAACGCCTTTCACCGCAGTCTGCGGGCCATCGCTCTGGCCTATCTTAGCCAGCGGGTTGATTTTCAGTCTATTGTACAGCGTGGCAGGCGCGATCTGGCGGCGGCGGCGGCCGCACCGGAACTGCTGCTGCGGCTGGATGGTCTGGTGGCGGCGCTGCCGTAAAAAAGGTCTATAAAGGTTGATGAAGGTTTATGATCAACCTTGATAAACCTCCATCAGGTGTTTGGTTTAGGCCGTCGCTTCCGCGAGGGCCGGATAATCGATATAGCCCTCCGGGCCGGGGGTGTAGAATTTGGCGGGATCCGGCTGCGCCAGCGGGGCGCCGCTTTCCAGGCGTTCCACCAAATCCGGGTTAGCAAGAAACGGGCGACCAAAAGCAATCAGATCGGCGCGACCTTCAGCCAGCTCGGCTTCCGCCCGGGCGAGGTCGTAATTGCCGCACCGAATTAATGTGTTCTTAAAAGCTTTGCGCATTTGAGCGAAAACACTGGCCGGTACGGCCGGCGCGCCCATGCTGGAGTGCTCCACCAGATGCAGATATAAGATGTCCAGGTCACTCAATTGCGCCGCCAGGTAGGTGAAACTTTCCTCGGCCTGTTCAAAACCACCGGGCATTCCACCACCCGCGCCATAGGGCGACAGGCGCATACCCACGCGTTCTTTACCAATAGCGTCAGCGACGGCAGCGGTCACTTCGAGCACGAAGCGGCTGCGATTTTCCATACTGCCGCCATATTGATCGGTGCGCTCGTTGGCGGCCGGATGCAAAAATTGTTCGAGGAGATAACCGTTCGCACCGTGCAGTTCCACCCCGTCGAAACCGGCTACTTCTACAGCCAGGCGGGCGGCGGCGGCGAATTCGGTAATGGCCGTTTTGATCTGCATATCCGTCATCGCCACCGGACTGGAATTTTTCTGCATACCATTCTGGTCAGTCCACATATCCCCGGAGGCAATGATGGCGGAGGCCGACAATACCTGCCCACCGGCCGGCAGGTTATCCGTATGCGCCACCCGGCCCGCGTGCATCAGTTGCACAAAAATCTTCCCGCCTCTGTCGTGCACGGCGTCGGTTATTTTACGCCAGGCTACGGCTTGTTCGCGCGTGAAAATACCCGGAATGCGGGCATACCCCAGGCCATTGGGCGAGGGTGAAGTGCCTTCGGTAATGATCAGGCCGGCGGAAGCGCGTTGTTCATAATAAACGGCGGTGATATCCTGGGGTACATTGCCGATGGCGCGGCTGCGGGTCATGGGCGCCATTACTACGTGATTACGGAGATGAATGGGGCCGAGCCGGGCCGGAGAGAAAAGTTTTGCATTGCTCATGAAAGCTTACCTTTTGTTTATAAATCGAAATTTTTCGATTCATTGAACGGGCAGGCTTCCGGAAAGTTGAGCGAGGAAAG
>JBKJKS010000519.1:0-3268 GCA_046597295.1 Saprospiraceae bacterium | reverse complement strand
GTGGTTTCCCGCACGTCTTTCCAGTGGCAGCCTGCCGGTATTTCAAAGCGGTGAAACTCCGGCAAATGGGCATATTCGGTATCGCCGCCCGATTCTTCCAGGGCGAGATGAAACTCTTCATCGTACACATCCGAAATCCGCTTAAAAAATAAGAGCGGGAAGATATACACCTTAAAATCAGAAGCATCTACCGGTCCTTTTAGTATCCAGGCGGCTTTGGAAAGATATTGCTCTAGTTGGGACAGGCTTATTTTTTCTGGAGTCATAAACAGTAGTGAAAAAGGTGGGCAATTTATAACGTATTTATTTCATCCCCCCTCCAAATTATCCGTCACACCCAATGCAAGATTTAGTCCAAAAGAGAGCGCAATAGATTTGAAGGCGGGGTCGTATTATTGCAGGTGGTTTAGCAATATTATCTCCAGCCCAGTCCAACCTTCCACAGCACCTCCACACCCTTGCACACCCTGCGCACCGATCTCCACCAACGCAACACCGCCTTCCGCCTTTTCCTCGACGGACTGAACCCCGCCCAACGCCTGGCGGTGGAGCGTATCGAAGGTCCCGTGCTGCTCATTGCCGGCCCCGGCACCGGCAAGACCCACCTGCTCAGCGCCCGGGTCGGCAAGATCCTGCTCGATACCGACACCCGCCCCCAGAACATCCTGTGCCTCACCTTCACCGATGCCGGCGTGAGCGCCATGCGCCAGCGCCTGCTCGAGCGCATCGGGCCGGAGGCCCACCGGGTGCCCATCCAAACCTTCCACGCATTTTGCAACCGCATCATCCAGGAAAATCTGGAGCTGTTCGGCCGGACCAGCCTGGAACCGCTGAGCGAACTGGAACGCATCGAGATCGTGCGCCAGCTGCTCGGTCAGTTGCCACATGACCACCCCCTGCGGGAAGGGCAGAAAGACGTTTTTCAGTACGAACGCCACCTGCGCGATCTGTTCGCCAACCTGAAAAAAGAAGGCTGGTTGCCCGGTCTGGTGGTAAAAAAGGTGGATGCGTATGTGGCGGATTTAGCGCAAAATCCAGATTTTATTTATCAACGCAACACCAAATACGCCAAAAAAGGCGAACCCAAACGCCAGAAGATCGAAGAAGTCACCGGGCGCATGCAGCGCCTGCGCGCCGCCGCCGACCTCTACCCCAAATACCAGAGCGCGCTCGAACGGGCCGGCCGTTACGAATATGAGGATATGCTGCTGTGGGTGCTGCGGGCTTTCCACAGCAACGAGGCCCTGCTGCGCAACTACCAGGAGCGCTACCTCTATATCCTCGTGGATGAATACCAGGATACCAACGGCGCCCAAAACCAGCTGCTCGGCCTGCTGCTCGATTACTGGGACAGTCCCAATATTTTCATCGTCGGGGATGACGATCAGAGCATTTATGAGTTCCAGGGCGCCCGGCTCCAGAACCTGCTCGATTTTCACCGGACCTACCGGGCGGATCTGCTCACCATTGTGCTGCAAGAGAACTACCGCTCCACGCAGGGCATCCTCGACGCGGCCCACCGGGTGATCGGGCACAACACGATCCGCGCTATCCATTCGCTGGAGGAGCCGCTCAGCAAAGACCTGCACGCCAACGTTACCGCACAGAGCCAGCCCCGCCTGGTGGTGTACGAAAACCGCCTGCACGAAGTGGCCGATGTGGTGGCCCAGATCGACACCCTAATCCAAAGCGGCACACCGCCGCGGGAGATCGCCGTGCTGTACGCCCGCCACAAACAAGCCGACCGGCTGCTGGCGCTGCTTGAAAAAAAAGGCATCCCCTACCAGACCAAGCGACCGATCAACCTGCTCGACCTACCCTGGATGCAGCAGTTCCGTAGCCTGCTGCACTACCTGCACGACGAAGCCCAGCGTCCGTTCAGCGGCGAAGGCCGGCTGTTCCGGCTGCTGCATGCGGCGTTTTTCGGCTTGTTGCCCCTGGACCTGGCCCGGGTGGCCCTCCTGCTCCATCCCGATCCGAGGTCGCAACCAGGCGGCCATGCTGTCGGCCACTGGCGGCTGCTACTGGCCGATGAACCGGCTTTGCAGGCCCTCCCATTGCTGGACGGACAAAAACTGGTGGACACCGCGCGCTGGCTGGAAAGCTGGATCACCGACCTGCACAACCTGCCCCTGCCGAACTTTCTCGAAAGGCTCTACAACCAAAGCGGCCTGCTGGCCTATGCCCTGGCCCAACCAGATAAAATCTGGTGGCTGCAGGCCTTGAATACACTGCTGGATTTCGTGCAGGCCGAAGCCGGTCGCTCCCCCCGCTTTTCGCTGGGCCGCCTGCTGAGCGTACTGGACAGCATGGATGACAACCGCCTGTCGTTGCCGGTCCAGCAGCCGGTCCGCAGTGCCGGCGAGGGCGTGCAACTGTTCACGGCCCACAGTTCCAAAGGCCTGGAGTTCGAGCACGTATTCCTGCTCGACTGTACCGAAGAGCGCTGGGGCAAGAGTGCGACCGGTCTGCGCGGACGATTTGCCCTGCCCGACACGTTGACGCTTTCCGGCGAAGAAGACGCCCTGGAAGCCCGCCGCCGCCTGTTCTACGTGGCCATGACCCGGGCCAAACGCCAGCTCCAAATTTCCTACAGCCGTTTCGGCGAAGATGGTAAGCCGCTGGTGCAGGCTGGCTTCGTGGAGGAGACCGCGCTGCCGAAGACGGAGGCCAACGTGCCCACCGACACCCTGCTCGAAGCGCAGACCCTGCTGCTGCTCGAAGCGGCCCAACCGGTGATCACCCTCCCGGAATCCGCCCTGTTCGACGAGCGCCTGCGCACTTTTACCCTGAGCGTACGCAGCCTGAACCGCTACCTGCGCTGTCCGCTGGCTTTTTACTACACCGACCTGCTGCAAATACCGGAGACGAGAAGCCAGGCGGCCACTTTCGGCGAAGCCGTACACGCTACGCTGCAGCAGTTTTTTCTGAAAATGAAAACGGAGGGCCAGCAGCGTTTCGGTACCGCCCCGGAAATAGCCCGGCTGTTCGGCCTGGAAATGGAGCGGCGGCGGGGATTTTTTACGGACGCTTCCTTTATGCAGCGGCTGGCTTTTGGAAAAGAACTGCTGGGCCGCTACCATGCCGACCAGGTGCCGCACTGGCGACCGCGGGCGGTGGTGGAACGCCGGATCGACCGGGTGGAACTGGACGGTGTACCGCTCACCGGGGTGCTCGATAAGGTAGAGTGGCTGGACAACCACACCCTGCGCATCGTGGACTACAAAACCGGTGCGCCCGATACGACCAAAACTGCTGCCCCCAATGA
>JBKJKS010000407.1:0-13070 GCA_046597295.1 Saprospiraceae bacterium | reverse complement strand
AATCCTGAAAAAAGGACACCGACAACTGTGGAATTTCCAAAGGCATGAAAAGACCATTATCCGCCGGCAATCCCTTGAAAACGGCTTCTTCTAAACTCACCTGAAGCGTAGGGTTATTGGTGCTGTAAAATTGCATGGTAGTTATATTGCTGAAGGGCCGACAAAATTGTTCCACGTGAAACAATTAAAAAGGTGTACGTTAAAGTTTGGTGATGATGATTTCCACGCGCCGGTTGCGTTTACGCAGGTCATCGGTCTTGTTATTGGTGAGTGGTTTTTGAGCCCCGTACCCCTTGGTTTCGATGCGGTCGGCGCGAATGCCCTTGCCCAGCAAAAAGGTCTTGATGGCTGCGGCCCGCTGCTCGGAAAGTTGCAGCAGTTCTGCCGGCTTGCCTACGTTGTCGGTATGGCCTTCGATGCGGATCTTCAGACCGGGATTCTCCACCAAAAGGGCGTACAATTTATCCAGCTCGGTGAAGGATGTTTCCAGGATAATGGCTTTTGACTGCTGGAAAAAAATGGGCAGCAACTCAATCTTGTCGGATACCTGTAAAGGGTCGAGGTAGAGGTCGAGATAACGCTCGCGGAAATAATAGTAGTCGCGCCGAAAGAAGACACTATCCGGGGTGCCGCGGAAGCCCGTCTTGGCGGCTATAAAATGAAAAGGGACGCCCCGCGGTATTTTCAGTAACAAAGTGCCATCTACAGTCGCCAGGCGATTGGCCGGCGAATCCTCCGACTCATAAATGATGCTGGAACCACCTTCCAGACGATTGGTCTGCCGGTTGATCACCCGCACCTTTACCGGCATTTCGGTGGGTTGGGGTGGGGCGATGCGCACCCGGAAAATGTCGCTGCTGCCACCCGCGCGCCGGGAAGTAAAGTAGAGAAAGCCGGTCGACGTATTGAAATAGGGTTGGCTGTCATCCGAGGAGGAGTTGACCGGGTCGTCCATGCGTTGTGGCGCCGACCAGTTTGTCCAGGTCTTGTCCAGTCTTTTAGCGTAGAATATATCGCTCCCTCCGGCGCTGCTGCCGGCCCGATTGGAGGAAAAATAGAGCGTCACGTTGTCTTCCGCCAGAAAAGGCGTCGTTTCGCGCTGGGCTGAATTGATGACATCGCCCAGGTATAGGGGGCTGCTCCAGACATTGGGCGCTTCCCGGAAGCAAATGAAGAGATCCATATCCCGGGAATCGGCACGCTTGGCGGAGAGGATAAGCGCCTTACCGTCGAAACTCATGGTCAGATTTACTTCCGAAGAGATGGTGTAATAGTCTTTGATCGTCACCGGTTGGGGGAAAGTCCAGCCAAGACTGTCCATGCTTCGCCGCACCAGCGAAAACCCCCGGTCCATATCGCCATTCGGCGAGTACTGGTTAAGGACATACAAGGCATTCGGATCGGGCGTGATGCTCACCACGCTATTGGGCAAGGCATTGTTCAGCGGTGGTCCCGGATGGACAACGCGGCTGAAATTACCCGTGTCGCCCAAGGCAATCCAGGTATCCTGATTGAAAGAAGAGCCTACCGGACTGATCACCGGGCCGTCGTTGATCATGCTGTAGGCCTCCGCCAATAGGGCCATGTATTCATTAGGGGGCAACAGCAGGCTTCTATCCACGCTGTCAATCACGAGGGTACGGTCAAAATCAGGATAACCGACCCGGGTAAAGTAGAGCGTTGTACCATCGCGGCTAAGCACGGGCGTGATTTCGTCGTAGGGAGAATTGATAAACTCGGGCAGTTTTTCCAATTGGAAATACTGTTGCGCCTGGACCAGGCAACTGGCGAGCAAACAAACTGATAAAATGAAGAGACGTGTCATAGAGGGGCAAAATTACGACTTCCGGCCTTAGAAAAGGATGCGCTCAGCCAGGATAGGCACAAAAAGCAAAAGGCAATATGGGGAGCCATATTGCCTTTTGCCAGACTTATTTACCGGCTATTTTTACCTTCTCTACTATTGTGCGCTCCGCTGGCGCAACCGGTCGGCTCGGCTTTTCTCCAGTTGCCGATGTTGTTCTTCCATCATACGGTGCTGCTTTTCCAGCTCTTTATGGGCTTTATGCAGCTCTTTTTCGGCTTTATGCATCGCCTTTTCGTGTTTTGCAAGGTCCTTCGCTGACAACTCCAGACCTTCCCGATCCAACATTGTCCGGGCGCGTTCCATTTCAATTTCCGCCTCTAATTTCAAATGCATGTCGTCTGAAAAAGGAGCAATGTTGGGCTGAGCATCCCCATTCTTGTAAAAATTTCCATCCTCCCTTAAATTTCCTTCATAAATCAGGAAATCCCTGTTTTGGTTAAAATTAATCCATTTATCACCATCCATAGGTTGCCGTAAATCCAGGGACGCTTCATTCTCCATCCGCTGACCATCCACCCAGACTTCCCCATTTTTCACTTTTATTTCAATGGGTTTGCCGCCCCGGTCCAGCCGGATCAACGTGCCGCCATCCGCATCCTTCGTCGTCGAAAGACGGGATACAGGGGCAGAGCCATCGTAAAAATGGAATCCCGCCCCTTCGTTATCGGGCATTTGCGGTGGTGGTGGCGGTGCAACAGGCGATAGGGCCGGCGCACCGGGTACCGGTGGCATAGGAGGGACGGGTGGTGGTGGTGGTGGAATATCGCGCATCAGGTCCCTGGTGAGTGCACGGTGCTGCGCCAGCTCATTGTCGGGAATTTCCCGGCCATCTATATTCAAGCGGGTCACCTGGCCATCTTTCACTTCCATTTCTACTCGTTTACCGTCTTCTTCCCGGACGACCTTTTGCATTCGGCGCGGTGGTTTCGGTAATGAATCGTTGGCTGTTGTACCCGCTTGCTGCAAGTCTGCCAGCCAGCCAAACGACGTTTCGGAAAGGGCGTACTTGAAAGCCTCCAGCCGAGGCGAGCCATTGGCCTGGATACCGACCGTTGCCAGTACCCCTAATAAAAAGACGGTCGCTACAAATTTTTCCATGATCAAAGATTTTTGCGGTGATGGTTGATTTAAAATTCGCTGAATGCGCATTAATAAATTAAAGCGGTGGAACCGACCCTGTCCCTGGGCGCCAAGCGCCAACACCGGTGCCGATGGCCGGGTATCGAGCTGTTGCAGGCGCAGCAACGCCTTGGCCAATACAACCCGGTTACCGGTCAACCGGACCGCAGTATCGTCGCAACAGTTTTCGCGTTCCGAGCGGACTACCGCCGAGATCCACCACATAGCCGGGTGGAAGTAAAACAGCGTTTCAATAAAGGCCTGGATCAGGTTGAACAACCAGTCCCGGCGGACAATATGGGCCAGTTCATGCGCCAGAATGGCTTCCGTCTCCGCAGCGGAAAGTTGATTCACTAAACCCAACGGAAAGAAAATAATGGGCTTGAAATAGCCCAGTGTCATGGGCGACCGGACCAAAGCCGACTCCAGTAGTTCAATTGGCCGCAGCAGACCTAACTGTTTGGCCATAATGCCCATTTGCTCCGGCCAGTACTGCGTGGTTAGTGTACGGCTATTGCGTTGTAAACGGTGCAGGTAATATACGCCACCCAGCAAACGGAAAAGTGAAATGGCAAACCCCAACAGCCAGCCCAGTCCGACGATGGCCGAGTGATCTTCCAGCCAAATGGCCAGCATTTCGGCAAAATCACGCGTCGGCACGGACACGATCGTTGCCGGAGGGTATAAGTTATGAACGGCGCCATACTTATTCGAAAAATACCAGGCAAACGTTAACGCAAAGGCGCCAAAAGCAGCAAGAAGCGTTATAAACGCTGCCCAGTACCGTTGGTGGGCACTCTTTAGACGCGGCAGCAACAGCGCCAGCAGCAACGCCAATACGGTGATTTGCCAGACGGCATGGACCAGTGCCCAGCCCAGTGATTGCAGAAAGACGGATTCAAAATCAGTAAATATCATTGGGGCGGGTCGTTTTCAAGTTTGGCAATCAGTTGCTTTATCTCGTCCAGTTCGGCGGCACTGGCTTCATGATTGCCTAAAGCCTGCATCACCATCTTCATGGCGCTGCCCCGAAACGTCTGGTCCACAAAAGTCTGCAGTAAACGCGATTGGGTATCGGTCTCCGTAACGGCAGCCGTGAACACGTGGCTGCGGCTGTCATCCTGGCGGGTCACCAGGCCTTTTTCAAACATGATCTGCAGGAGCTTCAGCGTAGTGGTGTAGCCTACGTCCCGCTGGGTACTCAGCCGGTCATTGACCGCCCGCACCGTAGCGGGGCCCAGTTCCCACAGGATGTGCAAAATTTCCAATTCAGAATCAGTCGGCTTGTTCGTCAGCATAGTCAACGTTATTTATCAATGAAAAACCTGAACGCAAAGGTGTACGAAGTATTTCGTAGTTTAAAATTTTTCTACGAAAATTTTCGTACTTTGCTTTGACCGGCCTTGGTGGTGGCGATCATAATGGCTTGTATTACTTTTGCTGCAACCAACATCACATGGACCATCACCCACAATCGGAAGATCATACGCCGCCCGACTGCTTTCGTCTGGAAGAGCTGGAGATCATGCAAAGCTTTGAAAATCAAGTGCTTGCTCAGGTAAACTACTACTTCTGGCTCGATCGGTTGGATGAAATCACCACTTCCAGACATTTTCTGTATTTTCTGGAATTGGTTTTTGACGATCAGCGCTCCCTGCTGCTCAGTTCCGGAGAAGACTCGGAAGCCATTCGGGTCAGCAATGCCGAGTCGCTGGTAAAGACAGCCGAAGCGCTCCGGGCGTTGCATACCCAGGCAGTCATTCAGCGGGTACCGGCGGAAGGGTTTCCACTGTGGGCAGCAGCACAGGGGAAAAAACTGGCCGCCGTGCGCTTGTCCAGCAATGAGCAGCGCTTATACGTGAACGATGCACTGCTGCTGGATTTCGAAACGCAGCGTATTCTGGTTGCGTTAAGACCGCAGGGAGGGCTTGATATCGGTCCGTATTGATTACGGACAACCGTACGCTTCGATGAAAGCCCGGTAGCGGTCATCCGTACCCAGTATTTCGGGATTGCCGATCATGACTACGTGCTGGCGCGCCCGGGTCAGGGCCACGTTCAATTTGCGATCCACCCCTTCTGCGGAAAGACTGACCAGGCTGCTCAACTGCCAGGCTGAATTGACGCAGGTGGACAGGAGTATAATATCGCGTGCACCACCTTGATAGCGTTCTACGGTATCGATGGTGATTTCCTCCGGATCCAGCCCGATGGCCATCAGGCAGAGGCGGAGTTGAGCGATCTGGGCCCGCCAGGGGGTGATCACGCCCAAGGTCTTGGTCGGCAGCCAGGGCAGCTCGTTCGCCGCATACAGGTTTTTAAAAAACAGAACCAGCAGAGCGACCTGTTCGGCCTCCATTTGATTGGTTTTTTGGCCGGGTACCGACTGCTCGCCGGAACTGGGCAAAAAGGTGACTCGGCGTTGGGTAAGCAGGACTTCCAAGGCACTGGTCTGCGCCGGAAGGCGGTAGTGCAGGCCGGCATGTTGATAATGCACCTTCTCCTCCGCGTCCATTTGGGGCAGGGTCTGTAAAAAATCGCCGTAAAAGTGGCGGTTGGCAAAATCCATGATGTCGGTATGCATGCGCCCCTGATGGCTCAGCCGGCCAAAAGCCCAAGGCCAGTTTTGCTGCTCACAACGCCGGTACACCCGTTCGAAGTAGGAGTCACGCAGATCAGTCAGGCCGATGGATTGCAAGTCGGCGTCTTCCACCCGGGTACGTTCCGCCCGCTGTACCGTGATGGCCGGCAGCTGCCGGTGATCACCGATCAGTACAAAATGCTGAAATCGCGTCAGCAGTCCAATAATTTGCGGTTCCAGCACTTGCGAGGCTTCGTCCACCACCAGCCGCTGAAACTTTTTTAATTTCAGCAGGCCGTCATTCTGACTGAAAGAGGCCACGGTACTCACAAAAATCCGGCGGCTTTCCAGTACGCTTTTCAGTTCGGCGCGGGTCTTGACCTCGCCGATATTCGTGCTCAACAGTTGGCCCCGGAACCGCTCGGCCGTGACGTATTTGGAACCGATCCGCAGGTAAAGCTGCCGGATAGTGCCACCCAGGCTATCCAGCGCGGCACAAATTTCATCTACCGCCCGGTTCGTGTAAGCCAGCAGCAGCAGATTATCGGTGGTCTCGTGCAATACCCAGCTGGCCAGTGCCCGGAGCATGACGCTGGTTTTACCGGTCCCCGGCGGCCCCCAGAGCAGAAAGTAGTCTTCGGAATGGATGATTTTCTGCAACAATGCGGCTTGTTCAGCGGTGAGTCCTGCGGCCCAATGACCGGCCTGCGCTGTCGCAGCTGATGCCTCCAGCCGGGGCTGCCGGCTGGGCTGCAGGGCCATAAGTAGATGTCGCTTATCTGGCGGCGTACCGGCCCATTCCAGCAGGCTCCGGCACATACCCGCGAATCCCGTGTCCATCAGGTCGGGCTCGAGCTGCCACAGCCCTTCGGTATCGAAAGGCTTGAGATTGAACTGCCGGAAACGCAGCTGCACGGTCAGGTACTCCTTCCCCAGGTCGATGATCGTGCATTTGATGACCTGGTGGTCGAGGACCGTATCGCTTTCTTCGAGCGCCGGATACAGTACGGCAATGTCGCCGACCCGAAAATTGGCAAGGGCATTGGTCTGGGCCGTTTTGCGAAAGAGGATGGTGGGATCGGGTTGATTGGCCCGGTTTTCCACGATCTCCAGGTGGCTCAATATGCAAAAACCCTGCTGCTTCTCCTGAAAGCTGCCCCGCCAGAGGGCGGCATGGCCATTGAGATTTTCCGAGTTTTCTTCGCCTACTTTGGCCAGCCAATGCTCCCGTGCCACGAAGCCGACAAAGGCATTGAAATATTTTTTTTCCAAAGGGGACAGCGGCGTATACACCCCTTCAAAGCGGGTGAAATCACGTTCCAGGAAGCCTTTACCGTTGCTGCCGCGCAATTTGTTGAGGAGCGGCACCTGGACGTCGCCGGGCCGGATGTTGGTCAGTAAACGTTCAATGGCTACCAGTTGATTGCGCAGCTGCAAGGCTTCCCATTGCTCCGGCGCGACCGTTGGCGCGAAGCGCAGCTGGTTCACATCCGCCCCGGAGTACAGGATGTATTTGGCGGGATCGGTTTGCTGGCCGAATACGGAGCGCACCAGCAGGTCGTAGAGCAGGGTTTGCGTAAAATGGCTGCGTTGAATCCCGTAACTGTTCGGCCTGAAAGGCGTCCCGCTCTTGAGCTCGACAATGGCCGCTTTCTCCCCGGAACGATAAAACAAATCCAAACGACCCTGAATACCGTAGCGTTCGCTAAAAAAAGTGGGCTCCAGCACGGAATTTTCCGCATCGATGCCCTGTTTGGCAAAGCCGCCGGCCGGTAGCGCCATGCTTTTTAAATTGACAAAATGCTTTTGTGCTTTGCCCGATACGCCACGCACTTCCGCATCGCTCATCGGCGCATAAGTAAAAGGGTACAGTTGAAAAGTTTCACGGAAAACGGTTTGCCAGGGTGCATCCGGCTCGTTGAGCAGGCGGTCCAGGAAGAAGTTGGCGATGTTGCCCAATAAGATGGGTTCGGTACTTTCCTGGGGTAAAAATTTGCGCACCAGATAGGCGTATGGTTCCGCGCCGGTGTCCTTGAAGCATTCGGAAATGGCGGATACGTCCATCAGGTAGTCCGGTTCCACAACGATGGCGCGGGGCAGGTAGTCGCCATTGTCCGCCATATCCACTTCCAGCAAATTGAGCGTGACCGGGAATCCGAACACCCGGCGGATGACCTGGATGGTCGGGTCGAAATTCTCGTTGCGGGCCGGTATGCCATAGCGCACCCGAATGGTTTGGGCGGGATTATCCTCTTCCAGGGCCAGCAGGCAATGGTCGTCCGGCAGATCGCGTACGGCCACCACCCGCACCACGTTGGCAAAACGCAGCTCGCCACGCTGCTGCTCTTCCTCCGGTTGAAAATCGTGCCACTGTGCGATCACTTCCGGCGGGATCGCCGCCTGCGAGAGCACCAATACCGCCTCCGCCACGGCCCGTACGCCCAACTGCACTTCCCGCTGCCCGGCCGGGTAGCCACTACGCACCCGCTTGGCAGCATAGCGGAAAGCGTGGATGAGTTGCAGCGTACCCGGTTGCATGTTATGCAGGTGACCGGTATAGCTGATACGGGCAAACAACGTGCTGAAGGCCAGTTGTTCCTGCCGGGTCGCTTCCAAAAACAGCCGCTCCATCAGCAGGGCCAGCGCGATCACCTGATCGCGGGGCGCCCAGGTCGGATGGCCGGCGATGCGCAACAATTCGCGATACAGGAGCGGAGCAGCAGTGTCGAGCGGGAGGTTCAAAGGAGGGAGTTGATAAAAAGGTTGATAAGGGTTTATAAAGGTTTATAGCAACCTCTATCAACCCCTACCTGGCCCACAGGTTGTACTTTAAAATACAATAAATCGCCCGAAAGGCGTCGCGCCAGCCAATTTTCTTGCCTTCGGCATAGGTGCGGCCATAGTAGGAAATCCCGACTTCATAAATGCGCACGTTCGGCACCCGGCTGATCTTAGCCGTCACTTCCGGCTCGAAACCGAAGCGTTTCTCCTGCAAATCCAGTCCTTTCAACATATCGGAGCGGAACATCTTGTAGCAGGTTTCCATATCCGTCAGATTGAGATTAGTAAAGGCGTTGGAAACGAGGGTCAGGAATTTGTTGCCGATGCTGTGCCAGAAAAACAGAATGCGATGTGGACGGCCACCCATGAACCGGGAGCCGAACACCACATCGGCATGCCCTTCGAGGATCGGACGCAGCAGAATATTATATTCGGATGGGTCGTATTCCAAATCGGCATCCTGGATGATGGTGAAATCGCCCGAAGCGTGTTGAATACCGGTATGCAGGGCGGCGCCTTTGCCTTGGTTGACTTCGTGCTGCAGGTAGCGGATGGGCAGATCGGGGTTAGCCGCCATATAGCGCCGGATGGCCCCTTCGGTGTCGTCTTTCGAGCAATCATTGGTAATGATCAGTTCTTTCTGCAGGCCTCCGATGAGTTCTACGGCCTTTACCTTATCCAATATGCGATGTATGGTGCGCTCTTCATTATAAGCGGGAATGACGATAGAAAGAGTTTGGCTCATGTTTTGTACAGCTCAGGTGTCCTTGGAAGGCAAAAGTACGCCGGGTTTTCTAAACCGTCTGGCCTATGGCGCCCTGGACAAGGCCAAAGTTTAACTATAAATATGCCGGAATAGAAGAACTTATTTAATCTTTTGCTCGTTAATCTGTTTGTAGTCAATCTTTTAATCACTCTCGTTCATCGTAGCAAAACTCTCCAATCATGGCACGTCGCATTTACAATTTCCGTCGCCTTTGGCGCAAATCGCCCCGCCTGGCGGTGGCCTATCTGCGTCGCCGAATGACCCGTCAGGCCAAACGTATTATTGCCGTGGACGAGTGGAACATCAATTGGCTGGGAGAGGAAATGCGTCCTTTCAACAGCCAGCACAGTTAAATGGCGGACCAGTTTACTTTGGTCTCGTTCGAATATTATAGAACCCTCCCGCAAGCGAGGGTTTTTTTATTTTCCGAACAACGCGGACTAAATATCGTTACCCCTCCCACTCAGCGCGTGTTCAATATTAACCATGATGAAAAGCAAATCAGCTTCCTTCCTGCTACTGGCCATTTTGTTGGCTGGTTGTCGCCCATCTGAAAAAAAACCGGAAGGCATGCCGCAAAAACCGGCTAGCCTGAGCGTATCGGCCGTGGAAGGCTATGTGGTCAAACCCTCGGTGCTCAGCGTAAACATTACGGCGAGTGGGACGCTGCTCTCAGCAGAGGTAACCGAGCTGCACCCGGAGACGTCGGGACGGGTGACCTACATCAATTTGCCGGAGGGCAAAGCGGTCCGCAAAGGGCAACTGCTCCTGAAAGTTTTTGACGGGGATCTGAAGACCCAGCTGCGCAAACTGGATACGCAGAAGAAACAAGCGGAAATAACCGAACAGCGCCTGGCCGAGTTACTGAAAGTGAGGGGGGTCAGCCAGCAGGAATACGATCTGGCGACGCTGCAAGTGCAGACCCTGGCCAGCGAAATAGAACTGGTGCGTATTAATAGCAATAAAACCGAGCTGCGGGCCCCTTACGATGGCATTATCGGGCTGCGAAACATCAGCCCGGGCGCGTACGTCACGCCGGCAACCGCCATCGCGACCATTCGGGCCGCCAGCGCACTGAAACTTGACTTCTCCGTGCCGGAGAAATACGGCGTTGCACTCCGGACTGGCCAGACCGTTTCTTTTACGGTAGAAGGCAGCGATGTCGCCCATACCGCCAAGGTGCTGGCTACGGAACAAAGCATCCAGGCTGAAACCCGCAATCTCCAGGTCCGCGCCGCCGTGCAGGGCCGGTCCCGTGATTTGCTCCCCGGCGCTTTCGCCGAAGTCACGCTGTCCTTAGGTAAAAATGCGTCGGCCCTGCTGATCCCCAGCCAGGCTATTATTCCCCAGGCGCGGGACAAGAAAGTGATTCTCAGCAAAGGCGGCAAAGCCACTTTCGTGACCGTTAAGACCGGTGTTCGCCAGGCCGGGCTGGTCGAGATCACCGAGGGCATTCAATCCGGTGATACGGTAGCCACCACGGGCATGCTTTTCCTGCGGCCTGACATGCCGATTGTATTTTCCAAAATAGAATAGGTAGGTATCGGTTGCAGCAAGCGGTTGAAGGCGGTTAAAAGGCGGGGAACAGCTATTTTTGTAGCGGCCCTGCCAGTATTCACCCCTACACAGCAAAATCCACTATGAAGATTATGCTCTTTGCCATTCCGGTATTCTTCCTGCTGATCGGGTTGGAACTGCTGCTTCAACGCCTGAAACGTACGCAGTTTTATCGTTTCAATGACGCAGTGACCAATATCAGCTGTGGTATTCAGCAACAGGTGACGGGTGTATTATTCAAAACCGCACTCTTTGCCGGTTACCTGTGGATGTACGATCATCGTTTCTGGACCATCCCGGAAACCTGGTGGTCTTTTGCCCTGGTCTTCATCGGCGTAGATTTTTTTTACTACTGGTTTCACCGCAGCACCCACGAGGTGAGCATTTTGTGGGGGGCCCACATTGTGCACCACCAAAGCGAGGAGTATAACTTGAGCGTCGCTTTACGCCAATCGGCCATTCAGGCCCTGGTCAGCAATTTCTTCTATCTGCCCCTGGCCTTGATCGGTTTCAGTCCGGCCTCCTTCCTGGTGATGGCGACTTTCCAGACCCTCTATCAGTTCTGGATCCATACCAGAACCATTGACAAGTTGCATCCGGCCTTCGAGTACGTTTTCAACACGCCTTCCCACCACCGGGTGCACCATGGTGTGAATCCCGAATACCTGGATAAAAACCATGGTGGCACCCTCATCCTGTTCGACCGCTGGTTCGGCACTTTTCAATCCGAAAAAGCAGCGCCCGTCTACGGGGTGACCGTACCCCTGCGCAGCTGGAATCCCCTGCGGGCCCAGTTTGACTATTATTTTTGGCTCGGGCGGCGCCTGGCACAAGCCCATTCGTGGCGTGACCGCCGGCAGATGCTGTTCAGAAAACCCGGCTGGCTTCCGGCGGCGCTGGGCGGCTCGGTGGAAGCGGCTCCCGTGGCGGCGGCCACATTCCAAAAGTTTGATACCCTGCCGGTCTCCGTGGGGGTTAACCGCTATGTTCTGTTTCAGTTCGTGCTGCTTTTGGTGGCCACCTTTCTTTTTCTGGAAGCGGCGGGAAAAAACCCCGGCCCCAACCTGCTCAATTTTATTTTTTGCGGCTGGATCGTCTGGACGACGGCCAGTCTGGGCGGCTTGCTGGAAGGCCGGGTCTGGGCTAGGTGGTCGGAAGTATTGCGCTGGGCGGTGGCTATTGCATTTGTTGTGTACCTAGTGAGACTCTGAAGGGCCAACGCCCTTCAGAGTCTCACTCATCACCGACTAAATACAATACCGCCAACCGATACCCTTCCAGACCAAGCCCCACGATGCTGCCCACACATTTGGCCGACAAATACGAGTGATGCCGGAACGATTCCCGCTGATGGACGTTGCTGATGTGGACTTCTATGACCGGAGCCGTAATGGCCGCCACGGCATCGGCCAGTGCAATGGATGTATGGGTCAACGCGCCGGCATTGAGCACAATGCCGTCCACGGCAAAGCCCAACTCGTGTAACTTGTCGATCAGCGCGCCCTCGTGGTTGCTTTGAAAGTAGACAATCTCGTGGCTGGCAAATTCCTGCTCCAATTCCCCGAAAAAATCTTCAAACGAACGCCGGCCATAAATTTCCGGTTCGCGTTGACCCAACAAGTTGAGATTGGGACCGTTTATTAACAGGATTTTCATAGTTGCAAAAGTCTGTTGATTTTAAGTAAGTAAGCCGTCCGGCAAGATTTTTTTACCAATCAACCGCCTGATTACCGGTTAATAATCAATCACTGTTCTCCAGTTGACCTATGCGCAAGACCTACGCTCCTTTCCTGTTATTAATTTTGTATTGTGTGCCCCTGGCCACCACCGAAGCACAGTCCATGATGGTGTCCGACGGCATTTCCATTCGCAATGATTTCGGGTATGACCTGATCGGCCGGTTGCGCGACCGAATATTGCTGTTCCGGGACAAGTATGAAGAATTCGAGGTGCAGGCATTTGATGCGCAGATGCGGTTTTCGTGGAGCCGGGAACTGGACGATCTGGAACGCCACGGCGTACAAATCCTGTCCGTCGTCGGCGGCCGCAACGATTTTTCCATCGTCTATAAGTTGCGGCGACGCGGCCAATTCCTGGTCCGCGTGCACAAGTACGATCCCGGCGCCAATCTGATCGACAGCATGACGGTCGTAGACTACGGGGAGCGGGTGTTCACGCCACCCGCCCTGGAAGTTGTGGAAAGCGAAGACCGCAATTACTTCGTCGTCTACAACACGGCCGAACGTAACAAACTGGAAAGCGTATGTTTCCGGTTGGATAAAATGCAGATCGCCTGGACCAAGGACATTGCGCTGGAAGATAATTACTTCGGCACCAACGACGAGTCCATGGCCCTGAGCAATACGGGCGATTTCTACCTGATCAGTGAGAAGAATAAC
>JBKJKS010000377.1:0-4389 GCA_046597295.1 Saprospiraceae bacterium | reverse complement strand
CCCGTGAGTCGGATGACGCGGATTTTAAAATCCGTTTAATCCGCGTTTGGTACATCCGCGTCATCCGCGTTCCCATTCGTTTTTAGTTTCCTACCGACGCAACGAAACTACTTCCAGGGCCTGTTCCATTACCACCCCCTGCGTCCCCTGCATACGGGCAATCAGGTATTTGGGTTCGCTGCTCATGTCGTCGCAGGCTTCGACCAGGAACCAGACTTCCAACGTCCAGGGATCGGCGGGCGTTGCCCCGGAAATGCGTTTGCATTCGGCGATGCTCCGGCAGTTGTAAGTTGTTTTAGATGTAGCTACCCTGGACGACGAATCGGCAAAACAAGTCCAGACGATGCGTTGCTGGTGGGGATCGAATGCCAGTTGGCAGGGTTCCCGATTGGAAGTCGTAAACTGGGTGGAGGCCAGCAACTGAACCACGAAATCGTTCCGGTAGGTTTTGCAAGTGCTACAGGTCGGCGGCGTGGGGTTGAAATCGTTGACGTAGCGTGGGGTATACGACAGGAAGTTGGCCACCCGGGCCCGCTCGAAGGCCGTGGCCAGCGTTTGCACGTTCGTATCGAGCACATTATTGCATTCGTAGGTCAACACATCCAGATGTGGATATAGTGTATCCGACACAATGTCGTATAGACCGGTGTACTGGAACAGGTTGCAATCCAGGTACAGAAATTTCAGTTCGTTCTCTTTATCGCGTGGGCGAAAGTCCCGGATCAGGTTGCAACTCAGGTCCAGTGATTTCAGGTTCTTGTGCACCAGAGGCACCACCGTCAGGAAGTTGTGGGCCAGCGACACCATTTGCAGTTGTTCAAAACCGCGCAGCGTGTCCAGATTCAACCGGTCTTCCAGATCGCAGGCTTCCAGCGTGAGCCAGCCCAGCTGCGGGTAGGCGTCATGCAGCTGCGCCAACAGATTTTCGCAGTGCGCATTCATTTTTTTTACCCGGATAAAACGCAGTTCCCGCAAATCGCCCAACAGCTCTTTTTCCAGTTGAAACGCTGGTAGACTGTCCAGGCTGGTATCTGTAAAGCTGAGCGAAATAATATCCTCGTGGCATTTTGCATACAAACGGCTTTGGGGGTCCAGTTGTCGCAGCTGGTCGTTGATGGCCTGTAAAGTCAGATAAGGACAATTGACAAAGGTCAATTCAAACAATTCGGTAAAATCGCCCAGTTCGGTGGGCAGGGTGCGCCAGGTGGCATGCCGGATGGTGATGTGCTTAACCGTGTGTTGGAAATTTTTCCAGGATTTACTGCTGTCCTGGTTGTACAGCCGATCAGCTAAGAACATACGCAGGGTATCCACCAGGCGCCGGTCTTTTTCCGGGGTCCGGTCGCCGCTGATGACGATGTGCTCTACCGTCGATTTCCGCAGTTGGGCCATGCCGCGCTGCAACGAATCAAAGGTGAAGAGCGCCTGCCCGGTAACAGCATTAGGAAGACCAAGCAGCCAGATGATTAATAAATAAGTGAGGAGGGTTTTCATGTTGTAGTTGGTTTAATTCATAATTCATAATTCATCATTACATTCCCTTTTCATACGGGTAGGTCAGGTCGGTATTTAATTCGTAGTAAAAGCGCGGCTTCTGGTTGTACAGCGGTTGGCTTTCCCAGGGGAATAATGGCGAATGCACGCCTTTGAAGGCTTTGATAAAGATTCTTTGGGCAAAATTTTTGGGCAAATGCGCGTAGCCCTGGTGGGCGAAGCGTTGCATATCGCGGCCCCATTGCAGGTCGTCTTTACCGATCAGACCGCCTACGCCATAGAAACCGGTCTCCACGCGCAGCCGCAGACCGTAGTAGCCGTGAAAGCTATTTTGCAGGCCCAGCACGTCATAGTTGCCTGAACGTGCCTGGTTGGTGGTGGTCCGCTTCGCCGTGCGGCGGTCGGTGATCATGCGCAGCGAGGCGCCGAACTCTATTTTCTCCACGTCGCGCGGGCGGTAGTCATAAGCGGTATTAGCATCCATGAACCGGCGTTCATGGGGGCGGATATAAGCCGTCGCGTAAATGGAATTGGTTTCCCCATGATCGTGGTTGGTCAGGAAGCCCCGCAGGCGACGCAGGATGAACACGTCGTTCCCCCAGTTGAAATTAACGCCCCAGCGGTCATCCAGCGCGGCGACATTGAGCGTGATGTAGCCGACCGTATTGCTGAGTTTGCGGTAGTAGTAAGTGTGGTAGCGCGACACGATGTCGTAGCGGATGCGCAGCCGGTTGCGGCGTCGGAAGGCAGCGCTCAATGCGCCGGTTTCGAGATCGGCCAAGTGGCCCGGGCGGTACAAGCCCGCTTCCGCCGATAAGCCCACCGCCGTGAAATAGGTCCAGGACAGGTTCCTGAACCGGACGTCCGGACTGCGTTTATAGAAACGGGTGCCGTAGAGTCGGAAGTCCTTGCTGGTCTGAAGTTTAAGGTGCAGGTTGCCCCGGTAGCGGTTGCGCCGGAGCTGTTCGTGCAAATCCTGTGGGGGACGTTTGAAATAGTTGTAAGCGCAGGAGAAACAAAAATCCGTTTCCGTAAAAAAATACAGCTGTCGGTTCTGGTTGCTGAGCTGGAAGCCCACGCCGACCCGGCCACTCAACCAGGCGGCCGTCCGGGCATCCCAGCGCGGAAACACGCGGGACGGTTGGGCGATCAGGTTTTCAAACGGGCAAAAAAGGGTCAGTAAGGCCCAGATACGCAGGAGTTTCATCGGGCAAGCGGTTCGTTTTCAAAATGGTGGTATAGCCTGGGGTCAGGCTATGCAACCAGCCGACCCCGGCCAGTGCCATCGTCAGCGGTTGATGATATTATAGTTGAAAACGTGAACAATAGTTCCCGGTCCGTACTGATTTTTTCAAATTAATTAATTTTTTATGCTACCATCTGGCAGAAGATCCCGTAAAAATTACCCGTCCGACTGGCAGGGCCATATAAAAAATGCCCTGTTCCGCGGGGCGAAACAGGGCATTGAAAAGATCGTGGAAAACCCCGGGACCTACCGCTCCAGGCGTTCCAGCAGCCGGGCGGTAATCCGCAGAAAATCCATCTCGGTGATTATACCGACCAATTCCTTGCCTTTCACCACGGGCAGGCAGCCGATGCGATGTTCCTGCATTTTGTGCATGGCTTCCATAATGCTCGTCTCGGGCGTTACCGTCACCGGCTTCTCGATCATGATGTCTTTGACGGCAATTTCACTTTTTTCTTTCAGGTTGTTGCAGTGCACAAAGTGGCGGAGCAGCATCCGGGAAGAGATCAGGCCAATGAGTTCCCCTTTACTGTTTTCCACCGGCATGTAGCGAATTTTGCGCCAGTCCATGATTTCGGCCACCAGCTCGATCAGGTCCTCTTTCTGCACCGTGAACAGGTCGGTGGACATGAACTCCTCGACCTTGATCTTCGAGGGTTGCCAGTTTTCCAGATCGGCCAGGGTGGCCTCTTTCCAGGTGTGTACGGGCTTGTTCTCCTTTTGATTTTTCAAAATAGCGGCAGTTACGGCGGTGACAGCTTCGTCATTCGTGACTTCTTTCTTGAGGGCGGTGAAGGTACGCAATGCCCAGCGCGCACCGGTCTTATGCTCCCGGGCGCGGGCTTCGATGATATCCATGTACTTGTTGATATCGGCGGTTTTCACCTTACGCTGCTTCAAACCTTCTTTGGCCATCGGTACCAGCTCCTTGATAATCAATTCGGTAACCGGCACTTTTTTATCTTTCAGCCAGGAGAAGGTGGTGTCGATGCCGAACTTGGCGGCTTTCAGGAAATTGTCGCGGGCATCCACAAAATCAATTTGCTTGGTAATGTCCTCGTGTTGTTCGCCCATGGCCACCATGCAACCCAGCCAGAGGGCGGCGTTGGCCACTTCATCCACGGGGGTGGGGCCGGCGGGCATCACGCGGTTTTCGATGCGCAGGTGGGGCTTCCCATTGGGGCTGATGCCGTAGCAAGGGCGGTTCCAGCGGTACACGGTCGAGTTGTGGATTTGCAGGGCGCGGAGTTTGGGGGTAATGCCATCGCGCACCAGTTGCAATGAATTCTCATCGATGGCGCCGGCCAGCAGCACCCGGAAGCGACTGATGTCCTCCTTGTAGATTTCGGTGATGTCGCCGCGCAGCCAGCCGGAGCCGAAATTGACGCGGGGCAGGCGTTCGCGCATGTGGTCGTGGGTGGAGCGGGTATCCAGGCTTTGCTGGAACAGCGCGATGCGGGTCTCGTGCCAGAGCCGCTTGCCAAACACTATCGGCGAGTTGGCGGCAATGGCGATCAGTGGCCCCGTAAGCATTTGTGCGATGTTGTAGAGACAAACGAAGTCCTTTGGCTCCACCTGTAGGTGCACCTGAAAACTAGTGTTGCAGGCTTCGAGCAACGGGGAGTCATGTTTGACATGCAGTTCATCAA
>JBKJKS010000241.1:0-13481 GCA_046597295.1 Saprospiraceae bacterium | reverse complement strand
AGCGTAGTGCAACTAAAGCCCGTCGGCGTGATGGCGGCGACCACCGCTGCCGGTTGGGTGAGCGTGAAGCTGCCGGAACCGGTTTGCCCGTTCTGATCCGTCACCGTCACCGAGACGGTACCGGCGCCGACGCCCAGGTTGACCGGCCCGGTCTGGCCGTTGTTCCAGGCATAGAAGTAGGGTGCGCTGCCCCCGGATGGCGTGACCGTGACGGTCCCGTCGGTATAGCCGTTACAACTCGGCTGAACGGCGGAAAATGACAGCTGAATATTCTGAGCATCCAGCTGCTGTACGGCTAGCAACAGGCTGACCCAGAGCGCGGAAAACAGGGTGTATTTCAAGCAGTTGAGCATTTTGCAGTAGATATTTCGCATGGTCGTCGATTTGAAGGGGGGATTATATTTTTTTATTGGTATTGATTTGCACCCCGATGATTTCCAGCCGCCGCTCGCGGGAAGCGGGCACGCTGTACCAGGATCGCCGCACGTCGTCGATGTTGTCGTTGATCCCCGGCGGCGCTTTCGCTTCGCCGTTGGGCTCCAGTTTAATGACCAGCTGGCCGCTTTCCACAAATTTCTTGTAGATCCCGCCGTCGAAGATCAGGAAGTGATTGAGTACGCTGGATACCCGGCGGGCGGTCAGGTTCAGGTTGTAGGCGCTGCCGGCCCGCGGCGAGGCGTAGCCCTTCAGCGTGAGTTCGATCTTATCGCCGCGGCTCATCAGTTCGTACAGGATCTCGGAGAAGCTCATCAGTTTGTTCCAGCCGCCGCGGATGTCGCGCTCGAAGAACATGTCCATCGTATCGCGTTCCTGTTGCAGTTCGTCGCCGGTCATACCCTCGGTGAAGATTTTGATAAACTCCTGCTTCCGACGAATGTAGGTGACGTAGGTAGCCCGGTACTCCTGTTTGGTGCTCCTGGCCATGGTACGCTTGTCCGGCTCGTCGTTATCGTAGTACAGTTTGATGGGCAGATAACGCTCCAGAATGAGCGGACGCAGATACAATTTCTGGACAATGGTCTGAAAATCAACCTCCTGTATATTTTTTTCTTCGGTGTTAAATTCCAGTGAGTCGCGCGAATAGCCTTCTTTGGTACCGACGATCAGGTAGCGCTTCTTGAAATCGATGGTGGTATGGTACAGGTTGCCGGTGCTGGGACTGGTGAATTCACCAATGGTTTTGCGTCCGGTCGGCGTTATCTCCACCAGCCGGAAGTTGACCGCGTTGAGAGGTTCCTTGCTGACGTAGTCATAGGACAACACTTTGAGATCGATGCCCCGGCGCAGATACAATTGCGTGGTCAGCGTCTGCGTCGTGCTCAGGCCGACCGTGGTGACGGCGGAAGAGTCGATGGTGTAGCCGGCTTTAGAGGCGACTACCTTGTAGTTGTGGTTGAACTGCAGCTCGTAGTCATAGCGGTTATTGTCCGGGTGGACGTCCGTGCGCGTCGGGATGTCCCCCTTCGAGGTCGCGTCGGCTGCACCCAGGTCGGTAAAGCGGACCGTTGCGCCGGGCATCGCCAGCTTGGTGTCCTTATCGAATATGGTCGCCACCAGGTCGATCCTGGCGGGTTCCGGCGTGGGTGGCTTGACCTCGGCCCGGTAAATATCGTAGCAGCAGGCCTCTTCCGATTCGTTGAAGCTGCCCCGCCGGTTGGAGGCCAGGAATGCGAACTGTCCGGATTCGCCCAGCGTGTAGTACACGTCATTGGCGATGGAGTTGAAGGGCAGGCCGGTATGCTCCGGTGCCGTCCATTGATTATTAAAGCCTTTGGCGCGGTAGATGTCGAAGCCGCCCAGCGTGCGGCGGCCGGTGGTGCTGAAGTAGAGGGTCTCCGATTTGGAATGGTAAAAGGGCGTAACCTCGTCTTCTTTGGTATTCAGGGCGGACAGGTTGACCGGCGTGGAGAAACTATCGCGGCTGATCGCGCTGTACCAGAGGTCGCGCTTACCCTGGCCGCCGGGCCGGTCGCTGACGAAATACAGTACTTCCTGGTCGTCATTGGGCGCACGGCCGACGCTGGGTTCGGTGGTGGTGAAATCGGCAGCATTCACGTTGGCGGGCAGTTTCATGGCCGGTCCCCAGTTGCCGTCTTTGGTCTGGCGGCGCTGGTAGAGGTCGCAGCGGATAATGGCCGTGGCAATAAATTCGCAGACGGTATAATACATCACGTCCCCGGCCTGGTTGAAGCTCACGTGGGCGGTGTGCAGATCGTCTTCGTTGAAATCGGTGGCTGCTACGGCCAGGCTGTCGCCCTGCTGCGTGCCTTCCATCACCTTGATCAGGTGGCGCTGCGGGTATTTTTTGTCTTTTTTAAAGGGAAAACTGTAGGACGAATAGTAAAGCGTATCGCGCCACAGCAGCGGTGAAAACTCTGAAAACTCAACGGTATTCACATCCTCCAGGAAGGTCAACGGAATATCGGAGTAGTCGTTGAGCAGCATATCGGCCGCCCATTCGGCATTCTTCGAACTTTCCTTGGCCCGTTCGAGCACCGATTGCGGCGTATCGGCCGGCTTTTCTCCGGCCAGAAAGCGGGCATACAGTTTTTTAGCCTCTTCAAACTGACCCAGGCGGAACTTGACGTCCGCCCAGTGCAGCACGGCCAGGCCGTCCAGGCCGTCGAGCTTTTGCTCCACCAGCATTTGGTAGGCCGTGTCGGCGCGCTCGAAAGCGGACAGGGCTACGGCCGACTTGCCGAAACCATCCAGGGCGGCCTCGTTGGAACTGTCGATCTGCACGATGCGGTAACTGTACTGCATGGACGTATAGAAATCGCCTTCGGCAAAAGCCTTATCCGCCGCTTTGAGCATGGCGGCCGGTGAGGCCGCCCGGTCCGTCTCCTGGTTGATCCGGTCGGAAACGCCTACCTGCGCCTGGGCGACTTGCCAGCCAAGCAGAAAACAGGATAAAAAAGTAATATATGCTGATTTGATCATGGTGTTGAGAAGCAAGGATTATGGATGCATGGTGCGCGAGCCAGACTGGCTTTAGATAAAGGGGCAGGATTTAAAGGCCGGCAGCGGTTTCACTTTATACAGGCGATAGATCAGGGCCACCTCGGGGCCGCCGCGGCCGTTGGTGAGCGGCTTCACTTCCGACCAGCTGTTCATATCGTAGGAGAAACCCAGCGTCCAGGTGCGCCACAGGAATTCGACGTGGGGAATGAAAGCGTCGCTGTAGCGGTGGCGGAAATCCACGCCGATCTGGATGGCCAGTTCGTCGTAGGCCTTACGGTTCAGGTGAAAGCGGGCGCCGAGGCCATAGACGATCTCGCGATAGGCGCCCTGTTTCTGGTACTGGGCCTGCCCCGCCAGGTCCATAGACTGGTTCAACTGGACGAGGCCGATGGCATACAACGACATTTTGGAGCGCAGGCGCACGTCGCCGGGATTGTCGTTGCTGCTGTAGTTCCAGAAATCGTGGTTGGGGCGGTTGATATGGTGCATACCGGCGCCGAGGTCGAGGCGGCTGCGTTCATCTTTGGATTGGAGGCGCAGGTTGGCCCCCGCGCTCAGGTCGAAGTACTTGAGGCTGCTGTTCTGCACGAACTGGCTTTCGTGGATGTCGGCGTTCGGATCGTACAGGCACTCCTGCCACTGGGCATCGAAGGTGGCATTGTTGGTGCTGAAGGCCCGCTGGCCAAAAGCCGGCGTTACCCCCACGGTGATGAACCGGTTATTCCCCAGGGTATGGGTCAGCGAGACGGGAATACCGATTTGGGTGGAAGTCAGCCGCAGGCTGCCCTGCCGGTCATAGTCGAACAGCACACCGGCGGTGATGTACCGGTCGTATTTCCCCTTGGCGTAGTACAGCTTGTTCTCTACGCTGCCCGCGAAGGTGAGATAGGGCACCAGCGGCACCGGACCGCTCCGCCACTGGTTGCGGTAGTTGGCCACGAAGCGCATATCCCCGCCAAAGGCGCCGGTCAGCCCCGGGTTGAGGTTGATCGGGGAGTTGCTGAACTGCGAGAAGTGAATATCCTGGGCGCTCAGCGCGAGCGCGCAAAGAATAAAGGCCGGGAGAAGAAACGTAGATAAACAGGATGTATAAGTCTTCACAAGCGCTGACGGTTTAATTTTGTAAAAGAATTTTTGCCGATAAACTGTATCGCAACAAAACAACTTTAGATTGTGCACAGGACAAAAAACATACCAACGAACGGGTAACCGTGCGGGTACGAAGGCGGGATTGGAAGAATTAAAAAAAGGAAAGTTGAAAACGGGAGTTCCATCAACTGCCGTGAAGCGGGCAGCACAGGAAAAGGGATGAGAGAAACCGGGGTAAAGGTAGCAATTTCAGGTAGGTGCAAAAACTTTACCCATTTTTTGCAAAAACATTGTTTCGCCTAATTTAGAATGTCATATAGACGTCAAAAAGACAAATTTTATGAAAATACCCTCAAACGGGTAGCTCGTCGGCAGGTTTCCGGGCACATAAAATCCAGTTGCCCTGCGTATCGATGGTCCAGGCACCGGGGAAGATCGCGCTGAAGGTGCGCTCGAAAAAACGTTCCGCCGCCACTTTGTCCTTGGGGGCGCCATGCAGGCGATTGAAGAGCAGCAGTCCGCCGGGGTGCAACAGATCGTAACAGGTGTGCAGGAAATCCGGTTCTTCAAATTGCGGCGGCGTCAGGTCGTCCTCGAAAATATCCACGATGACGATGTCGAACATTTCCTGGCAAACCTGGACGAATACCTCCGCATCGGCGGTCACCACGTTCACCGGACTTTTCAGTCGGTCGAGCGTGTAGCGCAGCGCCAGCTCGGCCACCGTCTCGTCCCACTCGACGGCCGTGTACCGGTAATTCCGACCATATTTTTGCTCCAGCAGCACCGGGATGCTACCGAGACCCAGCCCCAGCAGCAGCACGTCTTCATACAAGTATTTTTCCAGCTGGAGCGATCCGAAGGCAACGTCGAAATTGTGGTACAGATCGTCCCAGGAGTAAATGGCATCGCCGCTCAAGAGCTGCACACGACCCCTGGCCAGCGCGACGGTGAGTTCCGGATTCTGCTCCGATCCGGTCTCCTCCAGCGTCAGCGGCGTGAGGTGCGAGAGCCATTTTTTCCAGCGTGGAATTTGCATGATGAAATCTAATTTTCCTTTTTCTTCTTCTTGAACGGATCCCAGCCTTCCAGTTTTTTCTTGGCCTCTTCCACCGACTTCTGGCCCTTGTCGCCAAGCGCTTCCTCGACTTTTTTGGTGGCCCCCTCCCCGACTTTCTCGCCGACTTCTTTGCCGAGTTTGTCTTTCGCCTCCTGCGTAGCCTTATCGGTGACTTCCTTCAATTTCTTGTCGGCGATGGTGCGCAGGCTATCGGCCGCCTTGTCGGCGGCAGCGGCGGCTTTTTGCTTGGCTTTATCGATTTCGCGGTTCGCCACGTTGGACAGGGAATCCTTGGCCTTGTCGACAGTGGCCTGCAAGGTCGCCGAGGCTTCTTCCTGCAGCGTGCTTTCGCCATCGGAGCCCAGCACTTTCATGGCCACTTTCGGGCTGAACAGCGAGCCGGTGAGGTCGAAGCGGACATTGATGAATTCGCCCTGGGCGATATTGACCCCGTATTTAGCGGCTTCTTTCGACAGAAAGTTCAGGCCGGAATTGGCGGCCGTGCCGAGCAGTTTGCGCGGCGCTTTGGTCATGATCTGGTAGTTCATTTCGTTGCTGATGCCGTGCGAACCGCCGATCTGCAGGGCCACGTCGCGCATCTGTACGTTGAAAGGCTTGATCGTGACCTGTCCGTCCTTGATTTCAAACCAGTTTTTGGAATTTTTCAATTCCAGTTTATTTAAATACGGCACGTTCAACTTGGTGCTGATATCGTTCAGGGGCTTGAAATTGCTGAGGATGGCGTTCAGCGTTTCGATAAAACCGGCGGCTGACAAAGTAGAGAAATCGGGGGTCATGTCCTTGCCCAGCAGTCCGCTCATGGACAGCGTGGTGTTGAACTTTCCATCCATCAACTGGGCCACCGGCGCCAGGGCCTTCACCGTAGAAAACGTCTGGAAAGCATCCCGGAAGCCCATGTTCAGCAGGGCCAGGTCCACGTTGAAGGCGGGCTTGGCCGGGTTGACGGTGCTGTAGTCGCCGGTGAGGCCGACCTGACCGCCCAGCACCTGGGCCGTGCAGTCGCGCAGCCGGGCCACGCCGTTTTTGACGATGACCTGGCCGTCCAGGTTATTGAGGTCCATGTTGGTGTACTTTACCTTGTCCATCTTGATGTTCAGCGTCATGTCCATGTTTTCCGGCACCAGCATGACCTCGGCGGGCACGGGTGCGGGCGCCTTCCCGGGCGGCCCGGCCACGGCGGCGGGCGGATCGGTCATGAAGTAGTTGGCGTCAAAATACAGGGACTTCAGGTTGACGACACCAGTAATGGTCCGGTTATCGAACAAATAATCCCAGGCATTCAGGATGGTGCCGTTGCCACTCAGGTCGCTGGCACCGATCTTCATCCCGAAGTCGTCGATGGTCATCCGGTTGGGCGTAAAGTGCCCCTTCATGTCCACGTTGGTCAGGTCGTAGGTATCGTATTTCAACCGGTTTACTTTGCCGTCGACGATGAAATCCCAGCGATCGAATACTTTTTCGCCGGACACGGCGGCGGCGGGAGCCGGTACGTCGCCGGGCACCTTGCTGCCGTCGGCGGGGGCAGGCTCCATCCATTCGTTGGCATCGAAATAGCCCGACGTAAACTGCAGATTGCCGCGCATGGTCTTGGTGGTGCTGAAGTAGGCCAGCACATTGTCGATTGCGCCCGAGGCGCGCAGATCGCTGCGGCCCAGCTTGGCATCGAAGTTCTTGATATCGACCCGCTGCGGCGTGAGGGTGGTGGTCAGCGCGTTGATGGTCACTGGCGGCGTGCCTTCCGCCCGGTATTGGATGCCGGTCATCGCGAAGTCGCCCGCCATGTCCACCTGGTCGTACAGCTGCCGCTCGATCTGGCTCATGGCGGCCTTCATGGTCACGTTCGCCTTGATGATGCCAGTCAGTTCCTGGACCCCTTCCATCGGGAAGGCTTTAGCCAGTTCGCCCAGGTTCAGCGTACCGTTGATGCGCGTGTCCACCGTCGGGTCCGTCTCGGGGGTTTTCAGGAAAAAGCGGCCTTCCAGCGGGTTGGAGCCGATCTTCAGACTGAACTTCGGAATATTGACCGTCATATCATTCAGCCGCTGCGAAGGGCTGTTGATCGAGGCGTCCACGTTGATGTTGGTCACGCCCAGCGGCAGACTCGGATACTTGAAATCCGCGTTGCCGACCTTGAAGTCAATTTTGAAAGCCGGATACGTGGTTTCGTTATAGGTGCCTTTGACAAAGCCCGCAAACTGTACGGAGCCATTGGTCTGCACGTCGTTGAAATCTTTGGTATAGGCGCCGGGAATAATGGACAGAAAACTTTTGAACGTGTTCTCCGGCGTACTGAAGGTCAGGTCCATTTTAATATCCTCGCTTGCCTCGGGCATTTGCACCCAGCCGTCCAGCAGCAGTTGCAGGTCATTGATTTTCAAGTCATTGTTCTTCACGGTGAACTTCATGCTTTTCATATCGGCATTGAGGGTCAGGCCCCAGTCGGTCCGGGACTCCACCAGGTAGGAGGTGCCACCGTAATCGAACGAGGCTTTCTGCACCGCCGTTTTCATGACCAGGTCGTAGATATCGGCGGTGAATTCGCCGCTGCCCTCATGTTCCAGTCCCAGTAACTCCGCGCGCATGTCCAGAGACCGATCATCGTACAGCAGCTTGCCATCCTCGATGCCGTAACGCTCCAGTTTGATGACGCTGCCGTCATCGGTCGCGGAGGGCTTGGTCACGTCCGGTTCGGGTTTGGTAATATCGTAATTGGCGCTGCCGTCGGAGAGCACGTAGACCCGGATATCCGGACGCTTAAAAAACAAACCCTTGATATCGATCTGATCGCCGAAAATGGCCGACCACAGGTCAACCGTTACGTCCAGACGCTCGCATTGCACGAGCTTCACGCCTTCGAAGGAACCGGTGCCGGTAATGTCGAGACCTTCCAGGCCGACCGACAGCTGGGGAAAATGCCGGAACACGGACAGATCCGCGTCTTTAAAATCGATCGTGGCGGTCAGGTTTTCATTGGCCGCCTTTTTGATCCGGGCAGTGATCTGATTCTTAAATAGATACGGCACGGCAAACAGGACCCCGATCAGGAGTACAAAAAAGATGGCCAGTCCGAAAAGTAATTTTCTCATGGATATTATATGGTTAAGTTGCTGATTGTCAAACGGGTAAAATGAACAGACGGCGCAGCGGAAGGGTCAGTTGGGCAGAGCTAAGTAAACGATGTTCAGCGGAAGTATTTTGCACAAATGTCAGCACAAATCCTGGTCGTGTTTGGACAACTTTAACGAAAAATGTCACCCGGCCGATGGCTTCCTGGTTCCACTATAAAAATTCTGCCGGTGCACAAGATATGTCCACCTTATATTTACCGCATGGAATACCGCATACATTTCCTCGAAAAACAACCGGAGTTTGACACCATCATGGCAGGATTGGCGCAAGCCGCCTGGATTGGTTTTGATACCGAATTTGTGGGCGAAAAAACCTACATTCCGGTGCTCTGCCTGATCCAGATCGTCGCTGAAGCGGATATTTATCTGGTGGATACGCTGCGCATCAAAGACCTGGACGGCTTTCTCGCTCTCTTGGCCGACCCGGCGATACTCAAAATCACCCACGCCGGCGATAACGACTACCGGCTGCTGAACACGCTGTATGGCACGGTGCCGGCCAACACCTTCGATACCCAGATCGCCGCCGGCTTTGTCGGCTACAACTACCCAGCCGGCTTCGGCAAGATCGTGGAGCGGGAACTGCGCATAACGCTCGCCAAAAGCCATACGGTGGCGGACTGGGAAGCCCGCCCCATCGAAGGCAAGGCCCTCGACTATGCGATCGAGGACGTAAAATACCTGCCCGCGCTGCATACCAAACTCAGCAACAAACTCCGTCAGCAGGAGCGGCTGGATTGGGCGCGCGAAGAGAACCGCAAGTGGGAAAGCGCCGAATTCTACCTCGTCGATCCGAATAAGGAGCTGCTGGCCAATGACCTGGTGCACCAGCTCGATTTTCGCGAAAAATTGCTGCTGATGCGCCTGTACCGCTGGCGGCGGGAACGGGCCATCGAGCTGAACGTGCCGCGGGAACGCGTGCTGGAAAGCCGGCATATCGGTACCGTCATTCGCGCCACTAAAGATGGCCCCAATGCCTTTCGCTCCAACCGCACGCTGCAGGAAAATGTCTGGAAACGTAACCTCGATGCCTGGCAGAATTTGTGGATTACGCCGGCCAGTCCGCAGGAACGCAGTTTCCTCGAACAGCTGCCCAAACCGGCGCCGGACGATCCGGAGCGTGAATGGACTATGGAACTGCTCTACCATTTTATCAAGAAAAAATGCCTCGAACGCGAGATCAGCGCCGCCCTGCTGTTCCCCAAAGGCGATTTCAACCGTTTGAAAGCGGGCAATCCCGATTTTGACCAGACCCTGCTCACGGGCTGGCGCGCCGAACTGATGGGCGCGGAACTGGTCAACTGGCTGAAAAAAGGGAAGCGGGTGAAAATGCTCTGGGAAGCGGACATTTGCAAACTGACCATGTAATGCCCGATCTGTTAACCATCAGCAACCTGCACGTTGATTTTCACTCCGCCCGGGGGCAGACGAAAGCGGTGAACGGTATTTCGCTGCAAATCAGCCCCGGCGAAACGCTGGGCATCGTCGGGGAATCCGGATCAGGCAAATCCGTCACTGCCCTGGCCATCATGCGGCTGCTGGCGCATTCGCCGGGCACGAAAATCGGCGGCGAGATCCGCTATCAATCGCCCCGGCAAGCAGCGCCGGTGGATCTGCTGACTTTACCGGAAGGAAAAATGCAGGCCTTTCGCGGCGCGGAGATCGCCATGATCTTTCAGGAGCCGATGACCTCGCTCAATCCGGTATTCCGCTGCGGGCACCAGGTCACGGAGGCGATCCAATTGCATCAAAAAGTAGATTTTGCCACCGCGCAGGCCCAGACGCTGGCCCTCTTCGAACGGGTAAAACTTCCCGATCCGGCCCGCATTTTCCGGGCCTACCCGCACGAGATCAGCGGCGGGCAAAAGCAACGGGTGATGATCGCCATGGCCATGTCCTGCCAGCCGGCCCTGCTTATCGCCGACGAACCCACCACCGCGCTGGACGTAACAGTGCAGCAGACCATTCTCGAACTCATGCGCGACCTGCGGGATGAACGTGGCCTGTCGATGCTCTTCATCAGCCATGATCTGGGCGTCATTGCCGAGATCTGTGATCGCGTGGTGGTGATGCACCGCGGCGCCATCGTGGAAAGCGGTTCGGTGGAGCAGGTGCTGCAACATCCGCAGGATCCTTACACCAAAGGCCTGGTGGCCTGCCGGCCGTCGTTGCGCCACCGCTTACACCGCTTGCCGACCATTGCGGATTTTATGGCCGAAAAAAGTTTTGTCAGCCAGGTGGTGACCCCAGCCGAAACGAAAGCCCGTCAGGCCGCCCTGTCCGGGCAGGAACCGGTGCTGCAGGTCCAGCAGCTCACGGTCCGCTATCCGGCTCGCAAAAACTGGCTGGGCCAGCCTACGGAATGGCTGCAGGCGGTACAGGACGTCAGTTTTGACGTGTATCCCGGCGAGACGTTCGGCCTGGCCGGTGAATCGGGCTGTGGAAAAACCACGCTGGGCCGCGCCATTGCCCGGTTGACCCCCGCCTATCAAGGGGTGATCAAATACCAGGGGGTGAACCTGCTGGACCTGAGCGCGGCCGAGTTGCGGCCGTACCGCCGCGACATCCAGGTCGTATTTCAGGATCCCTACTCCTCGCTCAATCCGCGGATGACCATCGGCGATGCCATCGTCGAGCCTATGCAGGTCCATAAGATGCATGGCCATGACCGGGCCCGCCGCCAGCGGGCCGTGGATCTGCTGGAAACGGTGGGTCTGGACGCCGACCATTTCCAGCGTTATCCGCACGAATTTTCGGGGGGCCAGCGCCAGCGCATCTGCATTGCCCGCGCGCTGGCGCTGGAGCCGAAGTTCCTGATTTGCGACGAAATGGTGTCGGCCCTCGATGTGTCGGTACAGGCGACGGTGCTCAATTTGCTGCTCGATCTGCGCGAGCAGTTTGGCCTGACCTACCTGTTCATTTCGCACGATCTGAGCGTGATCAAACAAATGTGCGACCGCCTGCTGATTATGAACGGGGGGCAGATCGAAGCGCTGGGCACTCCCGAACAAATCTACGAGCATCCGGAACGCGACTACGTCCGGAAGCTCATCGCTGCGATTCCCGGGCAGTAAGCATCTACCGACGGATCAGTAATTTTTCCAGCCAGACTTTCTGCCCCGGCACCGTATAACGCGCCAGGTACATGCCATTCTCCAGGGCGGATACATCCAGGGGCTGTTCGCCCTTCCGCAAATCAACCGATTGCACAACGCGGCCGCTGATGTCTACGATTTCGAATTTTCCCGCTGCCGGTACGCCCCGGATCGTCAACAGCGTACTGGCCGGATTCGGGGACAGTTGTAAGGTCGCTTCGTTGCCAATTACCTTGGCATCGGTAGTAATCTGCTGAAAACCCAGGAAGAAAATCACGGTCGCCGTGAGGGCCGGATTGACACAACCGCCGTGGTCAGCGGCCGGATTGACGTCGGTGGCCTGAAAATCGACCACGCCGGCGGCCAGCAGCGAATCGCGCGCCACCAGACTGTTCTGGAAGGGCACCTGATCGTCGGCCATGCAGTAGAACAGGCGCAGGGGCGCTTCGGGCGCCCAGTCGTTATACGTGTCGTTTTTGGCCAGGGCTACGTTGACCGGATGGTTGGGATTGTTAATAATGGCCTGTAATGCGTCGTCCTTGAAGAGTTTGATCGGGCGGCTGGCGCCTTCGTTGGCCGTCAACAGGTTGATTAACTGGCTATTGAGGTTGGTCAAGGTGATCTGTCCGGCATAGAATTGGGTGATCGGTGTCACGTAGGCCGGGCGAAATATATCGCTGATCTGGCTGAACAGGTTGCCGTATACGGTCTGGTAAGACAACATGGTATTGGGGATATAGGCCGGATAATAATAAACGGCATCGGTCAGGATCAGGTCGCGCATCACCCCGGAAATGCTGTAGGGCCCCGACATGGGCGCTGCGGCCGTCACCGTGTACTCATCGGTGGAATCCCGCTCGATAGCCCGGTGCAGCGCCATGGCCGCGTGGCCACCCTGCGAATAACCGGTCAGAAAAAGCTGGTCGTTGGTGTAGACGTTGTTCTGAGCCGTGTACTGTTCAACGGCCCGCAGCATGTCCAGCGCCACGGAGGCCTCGCTGGCGGCGTGCACGTAGGGATGAAAGCCCTTGGAAATGCCCAGGCCCAAATAATCGGGCGCCAGGGTAACGTAGCCCAGCCCGGCAAACAGTACGCCCAGCGTGCCTTCGCCCGCATTCGCCGTATAGGAAGGCACGTCCAGTTTGGCCCCGGAGGTGCCGTGCTGATAGACCAGGCGCGGGAAGACTTTGGCGGGATCGTTCGGGACAGCCAGTAAGCCCGAAACCGTATCGAGCGTGCCGTTCACGGCAATGGAAGTGTATTTTATCCGGTAGTATTTCGCACCATACTGCACCAGCGGGATGTTGAACTGCGCGGTGATCTGGGCTTTGGTTTTAGTGCCCAACAGCGTGGCGGAAATGAAGTTTTGGGCAAAAAGGCCGCTCCCGCACAGGCAGGCCAGCACGACGAAAAGCAGGTATTTTTTCATATAAAATTCAAGTTGAATAGCTAAAGTTTAATTATCCTGATCCGGCTAAAGTAGCCGAATGGAGTGGAACGAACGAATGGCACAGAAAGTTTGTCTATTGGAAATTACCACCGCACCTGTCCATCCCCCACGGCGATCCATTTTTCAGTGACTAATTTTTCCAGGGCAAAGGGTCCGCGGGCATGCAATTTTTGGGTGGAAATACCGATTTCGGCACCCAGACCAAATTCCCCACCGTCCGTGAAGCGGGTCGAAGCATTGGTGTAGACCACTGCGGCATCTACCCGCTCCGTGAACTGCCGGCAAACCGCCTCGTCTTCGGAGACGATGGCCTCCGAGTGGCGGGAGGAATACCGGCGAATATGCGCCAGGGCGGCTTCCAAACCATCCACCACCTTGACCGAGCATTTATAGTCCAGAAATTCCCGGCCAAAATCTTCGGCCCCGGCGATTTGCAACCGCTTCCAGCCCGCGGCCTGGAAAATGGGAAAAGCCCGCTCGTCGGCAAAGACCTCGACCTGCCATTGCTCAAAATCGGCTTGCAGCAGGGGCAGGAATGAATCGGCAACATCCGCATCCACTAAAATGGTATCTAGGGCATTACAAACCGCCGGCCGCGACACTTTCGCATTGACCACAATGGCCTGGGCTTTGGATAAATCGGCGGCCGTATGCACGTAGGTATGGCAAACGCCGGC
>JBKJKS010000210.1:0-6784 GCA_046597295.1 Saprospiraceae bacterium | reverse complement strand
CCGCTTTCGTATAGATGTTCCCCAGGTTGGCCAGCGAAGTGTACTCGCCGATGGCAATGGGCTTCTCGGCGGAGAACGATCCCAACTGCACGGCGTAGCGTACCTGTGAGTTGTCGGTCGATGGGGTTCCTTTGGCACTGTATTGCACCGGGGTCGTGGCTGCACTGGGCGGTCCGATGACCAGGCTTTCATCCGCGCCACGTTCTTCTACCACAAAGGCACTTTTGAAAGCCACTTTCTTCTGGATCAGCTTAAGTTTTTCCTGTGCCTCGTTCTTGGTCGGATAGATGCCCAGGCGCACTTTATTAATATTGTCTTCGCTCTTCGCGTACAGATTGCCGTATTTACTCAGCTCTTCGAATTTATTCAGTAAAGCGGAATTCAGATCATCCGGCGTGGCAGCCAACTGAATGGAGTAGCCATTGAACGGTTGCAGGGGCGCCGGCGGTGGTACCGGCCGGGCGGCGCTCAGTAACTCGGTCGTCGGCGTCGGATTGGTACTGGTTGTCGTGCTGTACTGCGTGGGCCGGTCGGCAGTCACCACATCGGCAATGCGGTCGAGCTGCACCTGTTGGATGGCCATACCGGTCGTTCCGGGCCGGGTTTTTATCGTCACGCTGTTGTAGCCATTTTTCTGATAGGTCAGGTTGTAATGCACACCCGGCTCGAGCATCAGCGAATAGGCGCCCTTGTAATCGGTAGCCGTCTGAATGGTTTTGCCCCCGTAGCTGACCTCTACCACTACTTCCGGAAGCAGGGTTTTACTTTGCCGATCCACAATAGAGCCGATGAATTCCTGGCGTTTGTCATGCCCCATGGCGAGCATAACGTTGCGCTGGCCGAAGCCATTGAGGCCTGCCGTCGTTTCCTGATAGCCCTCTTTGGCTATTTCCACCGTACAATTGACGGTGTAGGTCAGGGGCCGGAAGAAAAATTTGCCGTCCATATCGGTCAGGCCCGTACCCAGCCCACAGTTGGAAAAATCCAACCTGGCCCCGGGCAGCAGATTGCTGAACTCATCCGTCACCTGCACATACAGTAATCCCGATTCCGGCGTCGAGTAGGTGGTGGTACTGTACTGCGTAGGGCTGGGCGTCGGTTGGGTACTGGAGGGCGTACCGTATTGGGTGGGCGTGGTGGACGGCAGCGAACTGGCCGGCGCCGCTACCACTTCGACGGGGGGTGTACTTTGGCGGATTTTAGTGGCCTGCCAGATGTCTTCGTGGCCGCGACCACCGGGGCGGTTGCTGGTCAGGTAACCCGTCCGCTGATCATCGCTGTATACAAACCCGTAGTCGTCGTAAGAAGAGTTGATGCCGGGGCCGAGGTGATAGACATTGGCCACTGATTCATCCCCGAGTTCCGCGCGGAATACGTCCAGGCCACCCAGGCCGTTGTGCCAGTCGGAGGAAAAATACAGGTTCGTACCATCGTAAAAAGGGGTCACTTCATTGCCCGGCGTATTGAGCGGGGTGCCTACATTACGTGGGGTCATCCAGGTCTCACTGACCAGATTGGACACGTAAATATCCCAGCCACCAAAACCGCCGGGCTGGTTGGAGGCAAACAGCAGCATTTTGCCATTCGGCGACAGGGTGGGAAAGCCGGTGGAAAAATCGGAGCCATTGTAGGGAAAGGCCTTGATGTTCACCCAATTGCCATCTTCCACGTCAGCCGTGTACAGGCTCATGTTCAGTCCTTTCTCGGCGATCTGGCGGGTACCGTCGATGAAATTATTGCGGCAAAAAGCCACCTTCTTGCCGTCGGCGGAGAAACTGACCGGTCCTTCATTGTAGGCATTTTGCAAATCGCTGCGCAGGAATTGCGGCTTTTGCAAATAGGTACCCTCGGGATTGCGCTGCGTGACGTACAGCTGGTTGTAGGCCGCGCCTGACCAGTCGGAGTTCGTCTTGGATTGGGTCTGGCGTTGAATATCGGTACGCGAGGAGCTGTAGGCGATCCGATTGCCGTAGAAGGCCGGGCTGAAGTCTGCCGCTACCGTGTTCAGGGCTTCATTTTTTACGGTGTACAGACCTTCTTTCTTCGCCGTTTGAGCGGCATAGTCGGTCAAACCGGCGTAGTGGTTACCCACGGTCGGGTTCGTCTCCGCATAGCGCAGAAACCATTTTCTGGCACCGACATAGTCGCCGGTTTGCAAGAGCGCTTTGCCGTAGTGGAGCAGGGCTTCGGGTTCCACGTCCTGGCGTTTGACGGCCTTTTCATACCACGGCAAGGCGTCTTCCGGACGGTTGAGCTGAAAATAACTATCGCCCGTGCGGGCCAGCGCATGGGAGTTATTGGGCTGGATCTTCAGCACTTCCTCGTAGGTTTTCAGGGCGAGGTTGTAAGCGTACAAATCGTACTGTTTATCCGCTCGTTGAAGGTCTTCCGACTGGGAAGATTGGGCAGCCAGCAGGGAAGTCACGCCGGCGAAAGCCAACGACAACCACGCCGCACGAAAGTTCGTGTACATAGTAAAATGATTTTAAATGTAAATACTAAAATGTCTACGTTTCGCCGTGATAGACAATAGATTAGCGAAACGACCAAGGCCGTGGCAAAAAGCGACTGATAAACAGCGTTTCGGCGCACCTTAGTATAGCGGAGAGACTATCTTTTAAGAAGGACTGGGACAAAGGTAAGTGCTTTTTATATTCCGCGCTATAGCTGCTCCGGATGGGCATTTTAAACAAAAAAATACCGGGAGCTGCCGCATACGCGACAGCTCCCGGTTGGCCAGGGGCGGCAATCTTTTACGCCGCGCTTATTTGCCAGCAGCTGCCTGGACGCGGTAGATGTATTTTTCCACCTCCCGCCAGTCCTGGGAAGTCTGGTTCGGGTAGTCCGTCCGGATGCGTTCGTAGGCCTTCAAGGCAGCGTCCCGCTTACCTTCATGCTCGTTCAGCATGGCTAATTTCTTGAGATAATAAACCGCCAGCACGTCATTTTCGGTAGCGTCCACGGCCTGGTCGTAGTATTTCAAGGCAGCACTGTAGTCCTTTTTTTCCGAATACGCATCACCCAGTGCGCCATAGCGAACGGCGGGCAACAGCGTACCATCGGGGCTGGAATCCTCCAGATACTTGATGGCATTGTCAAAGTCACCCATTTGCAGGTAACAAACACCGGCGTAATAGCTGGCCGTGCTGCCGGCCGGTGTGCCGCCGTACTTATCGGCCAGGGCCTGGAAGCCGTCGAAACCGCCGCCCGGGTTTTCGAGCGCCATCCGGAAGGAATCCTGCTCGAACATCGCCTGCGCATGCCACATAGCGGCCATCGCTTCCTGCTGCTTGGGACCGACGACGGCGGACTTATACACCCAGTAGCCACCCGCCAGCAGCAATAAGCCGCCCAGTGCGTACATCAGGATGACCTGATATTTTTCTAAAAAGGATTGATTGGGCGCAAATACTTCTTGGACGGTCGTTTCTTCTGCGATTGGGGAAACTTTACGTTTTGCCATTGTCAATTAAAATTCAAAAAATTAGTAAGGTTCAGACCGGCCGAAGCGGCCCCTTTGCAAAAAGGCCCGCAAAAGTAGGGAAAGTTTAGTTCTGCGCGGGGGTAGCCTAAAAATTTTGTTCGTCCCGCTGCCTGACAGGCCAGCGATGCCGGCTTTATTGACTGCGTAAATACCCGATCACGGCCTGTCGGATGTCGTTGCGCGGATCGGTTTTGCTGCGCGGATCGGGGCGTATGATCACCGGCATTTCGGGCGGCGTGGTGACCGTGCCCCGCGCGGTCACGTTCACCTGTAGAAAACCCATGTTCTGTTCGCTGCCGGTGAGCAGGAAGTCGGGCAGCGTAACGTGGTAGGTTCGGGCGTCCTCCAGCGGCAAACCACCGACCGACCAGGCGCCCGTCGCCTCTTCGCGGCGAAGGTTGGCCCATTGCAGGTAGCCGCCATTGCCGCGGTTGTTCCAGCCGGCTTCCAGGGTGCGACGCAGAAAACTGCCGCGCATTTCCACCTCGGCAATGGGGCCGCCAAAGGGCAGCATGCGGACGATATCCAGTTCGGTCAGCGATCCGGAAATAATGTCGTCCACCCGGATGGAACCGCTGTTCAGCAAAGCACAGTCGGGCTTATTGACCGACACCGCCAGCATCGCCTGGGCAATCAGCTGGCCGGCTTTGGCCGGCTGGAAACGTAAAATACCCTCCCGACAATCCAGCGGTTCGTTCAGTTTGGTGACGAGGGCAGTCGGGCTGAAACCGGCGGAAGCCAGGGCCTCGTCCTTTATTTTCTCCCACTTGGCCACCACGGCGGCCGTACCCGGTTCGTCGGCTATGATGGCATCCACCCGGCGGAGTTCGGAGCGCAGGGTCGAAGTTTTTTTGCGCGTATTGTAGATCAGGGTATGCACGTACACCGTTTTGGCGTTGGCATCCGCCTTGGCTACCGTGCCTTTGCCGACTTTATGCAGTTGGTTATCGTGGTCATGGCCACCCATGAGCAGCGGTACACTGGGCAGCAGGGCAGCCAGTTTGCGGTCATCTTCTTTGCCCAGGTGGGTCAGGGCCACCACAACGTCGGCGTTTGGCCGGAGCGCGGCGTAGCTCTTTTGGGCGGCTGCAAACCAGTCGCTATACTCCACATAAGGTTTGCGTCCGGAATTGAGCAGTACGCCGAACACCCCCAGGCGCAGCGTTGTGCCGTCGGCGTCGGTCAGGGTAACCGTCTGGTGGTCGGGGCAGGGCACCGGCTGGCCATTGACGTTCTTAAAAAAGGGTTGCAGTCCGCTTTCGGTTTTCAGGCGGGCATTGGCGCCCATCCAGGTGAATTTGGACTCATCGATCCGGGCCTGCAGATCGGCCGGGTCGTCGTAGTCGAATTCATGGTTGCCAAACACCACCCAATCCAGGCCGAGGGTATTCAGCGCATCCACCATCTGCTTACCGCGGATGCGTTTACCATCGCTCTTGAGCGTCCCGATCACCGAGGGGCTGATAAAGTCGCCGCAGAGCACGGTGATCGTATTGGGGTTCTTCGCCAGCAATTCCCGGCGGATGGTGGCCACCCGGGCCAGGCCCCCGGCATTGTCTCCCGTACTGGGCGATATTTCATACACGTCGTTCATTTGCAGAAACGTCACCTCGAGGAGGCCGTCGTCCCCGCTACTGGCGGGACGAGGTGCTTGGCAGGCGATGATGAGCAACAGCAGCAGGCAGGGAGAAAATTTGGTAATTGTCAGCATGGTTGTTGGCTTAAAAATGATTTGCGTGTTCTCGAACAGGCCGTAAAGATAAAAAATCGGAGACCTGCACCGTGGCCAACCTGAGTCGCCGGCCCTTAAATTTCCATGACCCCCAAAATTCCCATCTAAATTCCCGGCATACACGGTCCAAATGCTATTTTCGCCCCATTCATGTAATAATCACCTTTTTCGTCACTCATTTTTAACCAAACTATGGCTTACAAATTAATCGAAATCGAGGGCATCGGCCCTGCACATGCTGCTACCCTGCAATCGAAGCTGGACATTAAGACAGTAGAAGAACTGCTCGACCTGGGTAAGAGCAAAAAGGGCCGGGAGGATGTAGCCGCTAAGACCGGCATCGATGAAGACAAGATCCTGCACTGGGTAAATATGGCCGATCTATTCCGCATTAAAGGCGTCGCCGAAGAGTTCTCCCACCTGCTCGAAGCCTGTGGCGTGGATACCGTTAAAGAACTGCGCAACCGGGTACCGGCCAACCTGCATGCCAAGATGAGCGAAGTGAACGAGGCTGAAAAGCACGCCCGGCGCGCGCCCAATCTCGCCGAACTCGAAAGCTGGATCGCCCAGGCCAAAGAACTGGAGCCCATGGTGACCCACTGAGGCGAATAAGCGAATAAGCGAATAAGCAAAAAGGCAAATAAGCAAAAAGGCAAATAAGCAAATAAGCAAAAAGGCAATTGGCAGATGTCCGATAACAGGTTGCCTCTTGCTTATTTGCCCTTTGCCCTTTGCCTTTTCCCTTTGTTCTCCGCCTGCAACCTTTGCCGGATGGTCGCGTCTTTGGGTGAAAATATATTCTTCACTTCAAACATCCTGACCATGCGTCTACTTCGGCTTTGCCTTCTCCTTGTTACCATTTGTCTGTTCCAATCCGGTTTGACCGCCCAAACGGCGACTTCCACCCGCCAGGTCACCGGTTTTGAAAAAGTAGCTATTTCCGGTGGGTTCGATGCCGTCATTCTCAAAGAGGGCGACGTGGAAAGTGTTGTCCTGGAAACCTCGGATATCGACCAGGATAAGATCACGACGGAAGTAAAAAACAATGCGCTCCAGATCGGGATGAAGAAAGGCCACTATGCCAACTTTCGCGCCCGCATCACAGTGACCTATCGCCGGCTGTCGGAAGTCAGCAACAGCGGCTCCTCCGATGTGGAAATTGCCTCCACGGTGCGTGGCGAGGCCTTTGAAATCAGTAGCAGTGGCTCGGGCAGTTTCAAAGGAGCCTTCGAAGTGCAACGGCTCGAAGCTAAAATTTCCGGCAGCAGTGAAATGAAGTTCAGTGGCCGCGCCGATCGCCAGACCTACGCCATCAGCGGCTCCGGTGAGATCCAGGCCGGCGATCTGGCGGGCAAGGAAGCGGAGGTGGCCGTGTCCGGGTCCGCTGAAGTGCACCTGCACATCAATGGGCCGGTGCGGCAGGTGGTCTCCGGATCGGGCGAAGTGACCAATAAGCCCTGAGTGGCCGTACACCGGCATTTTCAAGAAGCGTTTGTAGTCCATTTTAGGGGCAGTGCCGGCGGGCATTGCCCCTTTTGGCTTTTAGAGGCTGTTTTAAAACAGCCTCT
>JBKJKS010000086.1:0-3621 GCA_046597295.1 Saprospiraceae bacterium | reverse complement strand
ATCCGGCAAACGCCGGATATTGCCATCGACCAACTCACCCTGGCTGCCGGTTTGCCGCCCGGCGAACTGGCCGCCTTGCTGCTGGAACTGGAGTTCAAGGGCGCGATCCGGACGCTGCCGGGGAAACGGTACCGGGTGGCGGGGTGAAAAAGTAATTCTTACCGGATAAACCCGCCCCAGATGAACCCCTCGAAACGTTGGTTGGGATGTCGGCCAATGACGTAGCAGGAGTCGATGGCCAGATTTTTGGCCAGGTGCCGGACATTTTTCAAATCGGATTCCGTCCCGGTTTCCTTTACCTCGAAAGCGGCCTTTTTATCGAGGATAAAGTCAATTTCCCGGCCCGTCTTTAATTGGTAATAAGAGACATCGCCAAAATGCAGGAGTTGATTGAATACTGCGTTTTCAAATTTAGAACCACTGCTCAATTCCGCTGAAACGGAGGCGATCCCATTGTCCAGGAAGTAAATTTTGCGCGCCTTTACGATCTCCCGGTCAGGACTGGTGGCGGTCACCGGAATGGTGCGGATAAGATAAGATTGCTCGAGCAGTTCCAGATAGTTTTCTACGGTGGCGCGCGGCATGGCCGTTGCCCTACTCAATTTCGAGATGTCCAGTTTGGTGCCGATTCGCACGGCCAATAAGGTGATCAGCCGGTAAATTTCGATGGAGGAACGCAAATCGGAGATGGAGGCAATATCCAGGTTGACGTATGAGCTCACTATATCGAGGATCAAGTCTTTCTTATCCTGCACGGACGGAGTCAGCACTACCTCGGGGAAGCCGCCATAATTGATGTATTCTTCATAAAATGGCTTCAGGCGTTCGTATTCAGAAACGATAAAAGGGGTAGTGGTGAAATGCCCGGACGGTACAAATGGGACTTCCTTGAAAACCAGGAACTCGTTAAAAGTCAAGGGGTACACCTCAAATATCTTTTTACGCCCGGCCAGCGATTCATTAAACCGGTTTTTGAGATAGTACGAACTGGAACCCGTGAGGAGAAATTTGATGTCGTAGGTGTCGTACAGGTATTTCACGACGCTGGGCAAATTGGGTACCAACTGAATTTCATCTATAGCCAACAATACCCTGGCCGTAAAATCAATTCCCTGTTGCTGGAGGGCGAAGATGATGGTCTCATAATTTTTTTCCGAAAAAAGCGCCCGGTTGTCCAGCCGTTCCAAATCGAAGTAACTTTTCTGACGTATTGCTGAAACAGCCATCAGCTGCTTCACCAAGGTGGTTTTGCCGGTGCGCCGCATGCCAGTCAATACCGTGACCTGCCGGTTGGTCAGGTGTTCTTTTAAGGCGGCGAAGACGTTTCTCTGATAGATCATTTCTTACTATTTTTATGTGCTGACACAAAAATAGTAAAACTATTTTAAAAAATTGACTATTTTACTTGGGTTGGCCAGCAATGACTGGCAATAATCAATCTTACAGCAACTTTCTGGCGATGCGGTATAGTTTTGCCTTTTACTCGTAAACACTAAGGTGGATCATCCTATCCCATCCCCTTAAAATCCCAAAAATCCCGGTTCAGCCCCCCCCTTTTCCAAAAAAATTCGTGGCGCTTCGCGCCAATGACCAAAAAAACAAAGGGTAAAAGGGTAAAAAAACAAAGGGTTACAAGTGCCGGGCCAAACGAAAACCGATATTGGAGTCCCTGAAGTCCGCATGATACCCGACGCGGTAAGCGGAACGGCCGAGGGACGCTCCATCGACCCACGACCCGCCGCGCAGCAAACGCACGTCACCCGTCTTCGGCCCTTTAGGATTGGTCTGCGCTTCGGCTGAATAAGGCCCGTGCCAATCGTTGCACCATTCCCACACATTCCCGCTCATATCGTACAGCCCCAGTTCATTGGCTTTCTTCCGGCCAACCGGGTGGGTTTTACTGCCGGAGTTACTGCCATACCAGGCGACCGCATCGAGGCTGTTTCCCCCGCCGTAGGCAAAGCCCTGGCCCTTGCCGCCGCCCCTGGCCGCATACTCCCACTCTCCTTCGGTGGGTAACCGATAATTCTTACCAGTCAGACCATTTAGTTTTGTCAAAAATTCCTGCACGTCGTTCCAACTGACAGATTCCACCGGGCAGTCGGGGCAGCCTTCAAAACCGCTGGGGTTTTCGCCCATCACCGCTTCCCACTGCCGCTGGGTGACCTCGTAGCGGGAAATCTGGAAACCGGAGAGGGTAACTTGGTGAGCCGGTTTTTCAGCCTCTTCGCAATCCTTGTCGCGTCCCTCCTGGCAGCCCATGGTGAAGGTCCCGCCGGGTACGGAGACCATGCTGCTGTTGATCTTGTCAAGTATTGTAGTGAGGTCGGCAGGCACCTCCTGGCGTGGCGGCGTAGTGGCGGGCGGGCAGCCCTGGTCTTTAGCGACGCCCCTTACGTCCGGACATTTATCGTCTTTATCCGGTACGCCGTCTCCATCGGCATCGCGGGCGGTTTCGGCACCCCTAGCGACGGCCTGATCCTGGCGAAGCCGCTCAGCGGCCTGTTCATCGAGGCGCTTTCGCTCCAGCACAGAGAGGCTGAAGGTTTTAATACGGGCACGGGCTTCATCAGCACGCGGCGTATTGAGATACTTTTGTACAAAGTAAATGTACGCTTCGGGTGTATTCGCCAGGCTCGCATCCGTCCAGTCCTGCTCCTGGGGCGAGAGGGCCGGCTTCAAAGCAAGGATGCGCGTCCGGGCGGTGGGAAATTGGCTAGATTTAGGATATTTATTCACAAAATCCACGTAAGCGCGGGCGGTGTTGGCCGTCTCGGCGGCGGCCCAGTCCTGCGCCTCGGCGGGCGACATGATGCTGCTTGGGGTAGAGGAGGACACCTCTCTTTGTTGCACCCGTTGGCGGGTCTCCCGCAGCTGGGCCTGCACTTCTTTCTGAAAGGACTTGCCCGCCAGGGCTTTTTCCACCTGCGCTACGCCCCTGCTGCTGCCGGCGCTTTCGAGAGCGGGTAACAAATCCTGCACCTCGGCGGCGGTGCCGGCATTTTCCACTTTATGGACAATAGCCTGCTCCAGTTCGGGCTGCACTTTGGTCAATAAATCGGGCTGGTCGGCGATCGTCTGCGCCACGTCCGCCAGCCGCCCGCTCTGCGGAAAATCCTTCAGAAACTGCCGCACCGTCCCCGGCGAAGGGTTTTGGCGCACGGCCTCCACGTAAGCGGTTTCCAGCGCGGGCAGCAGTTCGGCGCGGAGTTCGGCGCGGCTGTCCACCACCTGCTTCAGTTCGGCGAGGCGTTCGCTGGCGGGGAAATCCACCAGGAACTGGCGCACGTTGAGCAGGGTGGGGTTGGTCTGCAAGACCTGTAATTGTCTGGTTTCCAATACTTTCAGCACCTCGACGGCCTTCCGGCGATGCTTGCTCTCGGCATGGGTCCGGATAAATTCATTATAAGCTTGCGGCGTATTTTCCAGGTAGCGCGTCTCCCACCACTCCAGTGTGTCCGCTGGCGTAAGCGCATAAGTCGCGCCGGTGCTGACGACGAGAAAGGCCAGGAACAGGGCGACGGCGCGCAGTTGTCCCCCTTTGGAGGGGGGTAGGGGGGAGGCAGGCTCGATACCAGGAGACGGCCCTTTTTTCTGCCCCGGCGCAGTGCCGGCGGCGGA
>JBKJKS010000019.1:0-2520 GCA_046597295.1 Saprospiraceae bacterium | reverse complement strand
TTCCGGCAAATCATAGGGTTGCGCAAACGAGTCGGCACTGACGGGGATGTTATTCGGGTGGAGGTAGTCGCCGTCCGGCAACTTACCAAAAAAGTGATCCTCGATGATCAGGGTACCGCCATTCGGCAGGCGCAGCAAATAGTTCGGGCGATCAGTAACGGTAATATGGTAGTCTACGCCGAGCAACTGGCGAAGCAGCACGTCGAAGCTGTAGGTTTTTTCCGGCACAAATTTGGCGGATGTCTCGATGGTAATCATACGTGCAAAGCAATGTGTACACAGCAGTACAGAATGGGCAAAAGAACACTGTTTTCGCTTAAATATTTACTTTTATCCATGGCTACAGGGTAGAAAAATAGTTTTTGCAAAGGTGATAAAAAGCAATGCCAGCCCAGTGCCGGGCGCTTATAGCGCCGGGTCCCTCTTCAGTAAACCCGGCAGTCCTTTGGGCTTCTTTGTCCGACAATGTCTTTTCCGGCGCAAAGAAATAAGCGGGGTGCAGCTATCTTTGCCGCTGGCTTTCGGCTGCCAGGTGGCGGCCTGCCACTCAACATTCTGCATAGACATGAAAAATTTTACGCTGCTACTGGTCCTGCTGGCCTTTCCTTTGCTCGCTTTTGCTCAAAAGGGGGCCGTGCGGGGCAACGTATACGACAAAGAAAGTACCCAACCCGTCAGTTTCGCCACCGTCAAACTACAGGGCGCCAGCCTGGGCGCTACGACGGATGTGAACGGCTTCTTTACTATTTCCGACGTGCCGGTCGGGCCCTACAAACTAGAAGTCAATTATCTCGGTTATGAATTGCTGGTCGTCGATATTGAAGTGAAAAAGGGCGAGATTGTTTTTCAAAACATCTATCTCACCGAGGGCGGCGAACGACTCGAAGAAGTGACCATCAGCGGTCGGAAAGAGCAGGCCAGGACGGAGGTGCAGATTTCCAAACTGAGCGTAACGCCCAAACAGATCCGCTCCCTGCCCTCCGCCGGCGGCCAGGCCGATATTGCGCAGTATCTGACGGTGCTGCCAGGCGTGGTGTTTACGGGTGATCAGGGCGGACAGCTCTACATTCGGGGTGGTTCGCCGGTCCAGAACCGCATTCTGCTCGACGGCATGACGCTGTATAATCCCTTTCACAGCATCGGGTTTTTCTCGGTGTTCGAGACCGAACTCATCCGCAACGTGGATGTGCTGACCGGTGGCTTCAATGCCGACTACGGCGGACGTATTTCGGCAGTAGTGGACGTGAAAACCCGCGAAGGCAACCGCAAGCGGCTGTCGGGCCTGGTGTCAGGCAGTCCGTTCCAGGCCAAAGCCATCCTCGAAGGGCCGATCATTCCGCTCAAGGAAGATGGGGGCAGCAGTATTTCTTTCGTGCTGACGGGCAAGAAATCGCTGATCAACCAGACCGACGAGATTTTTTACAAAAACATCAAAGAGGCGCCGGACAGCACCGTCGGCATACCGTTCAACTATACGGACCTGTACGGTAAAATATCGCTGCTGACCGGCAACGGCACCAAGCTGAACTTTTTTGGATTCAACTACGCCGATCAGGCGAATTACAGAATTGCCGATTACGAGTGGACCAGCAATGGCGGGGGCATGGATTTCACCCTGGTGCCGACCAATTCCAACACCATCGTCAACGGCGTCTTCACTTTTTCGGGCTACGATTCGAAAATTCAGGAATCGGATGGTAATCCGCGTTCGAGTGGCGTAGCCGGCTACTATGCGGCCTTGAATTTCACCAATTTTGCCCGCAACAGCGAAGTAAAATACGGTTTCGAACTCAACGGGTTTGGCACCAATTTCAATTTTGTGAACGGACGCGGTTTCAATTTCACCCAAAAGACCTACACCACGGAAGTCAATGGTTATCTCCGCTGGAAGCGCAAATTCGGCCCGCTGGTGATCGAACCGGGTTTTCGTTTGCAGTACTACCAGTCGCTCAACGACATTTCCCCGGAACCGCGCCTTGGACTGAAATACAACATTACGGATCGCCTGCGCTTCAAGGCGGCCGGCGGTCTGTATTCCCAAAACCTGCTCTCGACCATCAATGAGCGCGACATCGTCAACCTGTTCGTGGGCTTTCTGTCCGGTCCCGGGGCGACGCTGTATAAGCCGGGTACCCGCGAGGAAACCGCCACCCGTTTGCAAAAGTCCGTGCACGGGGTAGCCGGTTTTGAGGTGGACTTGGCGGATAATTTTGAAGTCAACATCGAGGGCTATTACAAGGATTTTACCCAGCTCATCGCGCTCAACCGGAATAAAAACCTGGCGACGGACAGCGACTACTTTGTGGAAACGGGGGAAAGCTACGGCGCCGATGTGTCGTTCAAGTACGAAGCGAAGCGGTTTTATCTCTGGGGCGCTTATTCGCTGGGCTATGTCACCCGCTTTGATGGCGAGCAGGTCTACCCGCCGGTCTTCGACCGTCGCCACAACATGAACCTGGTCGGTACCTACCAACTGGGCAAGAAACGCGAATGGGAATTTGGCGTGCGCTGGAACCTCGG
>JBKJKS010000609.1:0-8446 GCA_046597295.1 Saprospiraceae bacterium | reverse complement strand
GTAGAAATCGGCAAACGGCAGACCGAAGATTTTTCCGGTAGCCGAATCGTAGCCGAAGCTCTCTACTTCGCGATAACCCATCTTGGCCAGGGCCTTGAGGGTGCCGGCGGCATCCTTGTTCATGTCGTCGCGGACACTCCACAGTTGCAGGCCGATATGCGGCGGCCCAAATAGGTTTCCGGCAGCTGCCAGGGAGGTAGAGGCCATTGCCGTGGCGGCCAGGGTGAGGCCGGAGACCTGGAGAAAGCGGCGGCGGGAAAAGTTGTCCTGCATAGCTTGGAAAGTGTTGAAATGATGGATGAGAGGGTGCAGACCAGCGTGTAAGAGGAGTGAAAAGTTGCCAACCAGGCCCTCCGCGCGCTCGTCGCAACAAACCTATACATTCGGCAGGAGGAAAGCGGGAAAAATTTACAGAAAATTTATAGGCCCGTCCGTGCGCTGGCCGGGGGGCGCAAAGGTGGGTTTTAGGAAAATATTTTTTGTGTGAAAAACCGGCATCAGTGCCGAATAATCATCGCGGGTGAACCGAATAAAAATTTTACCCCGCCCCGGTTTGGAAAGATCGAAGGCATTGTCTGTATTTTACCCGACTTTTCCGGCGTCGGAGCCAGGGCAGAACCGTTGCCGCCTGACCTGTAAAATCAACCGCCAGCACCATGATCCAGGTTCTCCATATTTCTGCCGAATGCTACCCGGCTGCCAAGACCGGCGGTCTTGCCGACGTGGTCGGCTCCCTACCCAAGTACCTGACCCAGGAGGGCATCCTGTCGGGCGCCATCATTCCGAAGTACGATCTGAAATGGATCCGTGGCCGGGAGTGGATCACGGTGTATGGCGGCGAAGTCTGGGTCAACTGGCGCCGCCACCGCTTCACGGTGCAGCAGGAAGCCGGCGATACGCTCGGCTATCCGCTGTTTGTGGTGGACATTCCCGGCCTGTACGACCGGCCCGGCATTTATAACGATCCTTCCGGCCGGCCCTACGGCGACGAGGTAGAACGCTACATTGCCTTCCAGCAAACAGTGCTCGACTGGTTGCTGTCGTTTCCCTGGAACGACCGGCCCCGGGTGCTGCACTGCCACGACCACCATACCGGCCTCATCCCCTGGATGCTCAAATACTGTCCGGCCTACCGGGAACTGGCGCCCATCCCGACGGTATTTACCATCCACAACGGGCAGTACCAGGGCATGTTCAGCTGGCAAAACAGCCACCTGCTGCCACCCTACGAAGCCCAGGGCCACGCCTTGGTGGATTGGAACAACACGATCAACCCCATGGCTTCGGCGGTACGGTGTGCCTGGGCGGTTACCACGGTTTCCGAAAGCTACCTCTACGAACTGCACGAAAGCAGCATGGGCCTGGAGCAGCTGTTCCGCAGCGAATGGCAGAAAGAATACGGCATTCTCAATGGCATCGATACGCAGGTCTGGGACCCGGCCACCGATCCCATGATCCATCGGCGCCTGGAGGACGCCGATGTGCAGACCTTTAAAATGGAAAACAAGCGCCAGCTCTGCGCCTGGTTCCAGTTGCCGGAAGATCAGCCGCTGATCAGTTTTATCGGCCGTATCGTGGGCGAAAAGGGGGTGGATCTGCTGCCCGACGCCATCCGCAACTTTCTGAACATCGGCGGGCGGGCCAGTTTCCTGGTGCTGGGCAGCGGAGAAAGCTGGACGGAAAACCAGTTTCGGAACATGGCCTACCACTACGCCGGCCGCTTCAACGCGGTGATCGACTATAATGAAGCCCTGTCGCACCAGATCTACGCCGGCTCGGACTTCCTCATCATGCCTTCCCGGGTGGAACCCTGCGGCTTGAACCAGATGTACGCCATGCGCTACGGTACCGTCCCGATCGTGCGATCGGTGGGCGGCCTGAAGGATACGGTGGTGGACATTGGCGCACCCGACGGCACCGGACGGGGCATCCGCTTCGACCAGCTCACGCTCCATGACGTTGGCTATGCCCTGCACCGGGCGGCCTCGCTGTACCACGGTCACGCCGATTTGCTGACGGCGTTGCGCAGCCGCATCATGGCGATCGACTTTTCCTGGGAGCATTCCGTACAGCAGTACCTCCAGGTGTACCGGCGGGTGGGGGCTTATATGGAGGCCGGTCATCCGGTGATCGAAACCGCGACCGTTGAGCCGGCACCGGTAAAGAAAAAGCGTTCCAATCAGCAAGTGGCCGTTGGGCAGGAGGCAGCACCGGCCACGGAAAAGGCAGTGGCGGCGGGGAAGAAAACGAGGGTGAAAAAAAAGGTCGGGTGATGTAAATTTTTGCAGAAATGCAGATTGAAATATTTGATTATCAACTCTTTATCAACCTTACGTTAGATATTGTGCTGGCAAATGCCGGTGCATCGACACATATTACCGGCACCGAAATCTGGATCGATGGCGCCGAATCACTACTGCAAGGTTAAAAGCAAGCCCTGAGAATACCCATTATGCACCTTTCCTCTTCCCGGTTCAGTCGCATTTTTGCAAAACAGTCTTTACTCAACTTACTTCCGCTATGTCGAATATGATCTCCATTATTTTAGGCGGCGGCGCCGGCTCGCGCCTCTTTCCCCTCACCGAAAAACGCTCCAAACCAGCCGTGCCAATCGGTGGCAAGTACCGGTTGATCGATATTCCGATCTCCAACTGCATCAATTCGGGGGTAAAGCGGATGTTCGTAGTGACCCAGTACAACTCCGCCTCGCTGAATGCCCACATCAAGAACACCTATAACTTCGATACCTTTTCGAGTGGATTCGTAGACATCCTGGCCGCCGAGCAGACGCCCGGTAACAAAGACTGGTTCCAGGGCACCGCCGATGCGGTCCGCCAGAGCCGGCAACACTACGAACGGCAGGACTTCGATCTGGTGCTCATCCTGTCGGGCGATCAGCTGTATCAAATGGACTTCGACGCCATGGCGGCGGCGCATGAACAATCGGGCGCCGAAATCACCATCGCCTGCCTGCCGGTAGATGCCCGGGATGCGCCCGGTTTCGGGATCATGAAGGTAGACGACCGGGGCTATATTCCGCGATTCATTGAAAAACCGGAGGCGGATTTGTTGCCCAGCTGGGTCAGCGAAGTCAGTGCGTCCAATAAAAAGCAGGGCCGGCACTACCTGGCCTCCATGGGCATCTACATTTTCAATCGACAGGCGCTCAGCGACCTGTTCGAGCAGTATCCGGAGGCCACGGATTTCGGCAAGGAAATCCTGCCCGCAGCCATCGAAAGCGGGCGCAAAGTGGGCGCCTATCAGTATGAGGGCTACTGGACCGACATTGGGACCATCCGCTCGTTCTTCGATGCCAACATTGAACTCACCGACCATATTCCGTCGTTCAACCTGTTCTCCCATTCCCAGCGGATCTACACCCGCGGCCGGATGTTGCCGCCGGCTAAATTTTACGGCGGCACCCAACTCAACCGGGCCCTGATCGCCGAAGGCTCCATTATCCATGCCCGGATCATCGAAGGCTCCATTGTCGGTTTGCGTTCGCGGATCGGCGAGAATACAGTGATCAAGGACGCCATTGTGATGGGTAACGATTCGTATCAGACGTTGGAGGAAATTGCCAGCAGCAATGAGCAGGTACCGATGGGCGTGGGCCATTACTGCCATATTGAACACGCTATCCTCGACAAGGACTGCCGCATTGGCAATAATGTGGTCATTAAAGGCGGCGATCACCTCACTGATGTGGACACCGATAATTACTGTATTCGCGATGGGGTCGTGGTGGTAAAAAAAGGCGGCGTGATCGCCGAAGGAACGCGAATTATGTGATAGTGGTCAGTGACCGTTATGCGTACGCATTGGGATAGTGGCTGCCGGGCACGTAGCGCGGTCGTACGGATTATGCGATTTTACTTCGATGCGCTCCCTTTGTTACGGAATTTTTTTTACCGTTGTTTCAAAAGTTCTGCATTTTTGAAGTACCAACTCCGGGACGATAATGAAATACGATCTTCTGCATAACCTCCTTCCGCACCTGGAAGCCTATGAACGTGCCTATCCCAAAGGGCAGGATCCGCAGCATTTTGCGGTCTGGCTGGTCCGTCAGACCACGGACAGCGAGCCGATGATCGAACACCCGGCCAGTCTGGCGGAACGGCAAAAAATGGACGACTCCATTAGCCGGTTGCTCACCTACTTGAACCGCTATGTAAAAATATACGCGCGCAAGGCCCTGGAAAACTCCCCACTGGGCACCATGGATGAGTTTGTCTACCTGATGATGCTGATCGAACAAGGCGCCTTGACGAAAAGTGACCTGATCCAGCGCAACCGCCACGAAAAGCCCACGGGCATGGAAATTATCCGTCGGTTGCTGGCCCTGGGCCTGATCACGCAAAGCGACGACCTGGATGACCGCCGCAGCAAGCGGCTGACTATTACCACCCTGGGCGCGGACGTGTCCGGGCAGGTCGCCGGGCAGATGATCAAGGTTTCCACCCTGCTGACCGGCAACCTCACGGTCGCCGAAAAACTGTTGTTGCTGCAGCTGCTGGATAAGCTCGAGGATTTTCACCAGCTGGTGCTGGCCAAGCTGAAAAAAGGCGATCGTACGTAACGCCCACTTTTAGTTGGCGAGCGTCCCTGCGTCATTGATAATAAATATGGTAAAAAACAAAAGCGTCCCTCGCAGATAACTACGAGGGACGCCTTTTGATGCAGTTAGCGCGCAATACGGTCAAGCCCTACTCATCATCATCGTCGAACTTATTGTTGCGGCTGGTATAACCCGGCTCTTCCGTCGTCTCGCTATCGCCTTCCCACTCCTCGTTGCTACTGGCAGTGCGCTTGGCATTGGGCAGCCGCAGTTTATCGCCGATGGGTTTGCCCGCCGGGCGATCATTTTCCAAGGTGGGGAAAGAGTCGCTGTTGACCGAATCCGAGTGCATTTCCCGGCCGGCGTTCGCCATATTTTTCCCGTCAATGCTTTTGGTAGCGTGGGGAACGAGCCGCAGGCGCTCCTTGCTGATGAGTTGGCCGGTCACGCTGCAAATGCCGTAGGTTTTGTTCTGGATGCGCAGCAGGGCATTACGCAGGTCCTGCACGTGGCGTTGCTGACGCGTCAGCATGCGTTGCAGCATTTCCAGGTCGGTATGCGCCGTGGAGTCATCGTACCAATCGCCGCCCTGCTGATTGAAACCGTTTTCGTTCAAATCAGATATTTGTCGCTCCGTCGTGTTTAATTCTTCCTGTGCGACGTTCAATTTTTCATCGATCAACACTTTGAATTCCTGCAAATCCGCATCGCTGTAGCGTACTTTCGGTTCGTGTGACATAAGTCAAGGTTGGTAGGTTAAAAGCGTAATAGGTAAATTTGGAGCAACTTTCAGGCGGCAAAATTAGGGCAAAAAAAGTCTGGCAATAGGTGGTTCTGGAAAAATAAATAAATGCCCCGCCGCCAAACACCCAAAGATCTTGGCCAAACATCCATCTGCGGGCGCGGCCATCGAACTTTGCAAAGGGTGGACCAGAAGCCGGACCATAGAGGACGAAATGCCATTTTCCTCCGCTGTTGCACTATACGGATGCGCTTCAACAATCGTTTTAATTATTGGTTCAGCCGCCGAATTCCGTAGCCTCTTATCCGGTCAGGATCGGGAATATTGACGTACTTTTGTGCGCCTTTTTTCCTATACCTCCACCTTGGGGCCGTCGTTTTGCCGGCCGTTCAGTGCACCATGATCCATTCAAAAATGGTTGAATCAAAAACGCCACCACGTACCCAGCAACAAAATGATCCGCTCAGCGCCCGCTATCGCCAGGAGGTGTGGCAGGACTTCCGCACCTGCTGCCTGAGCCGCGAGGCCAGCGTGATCGCCCGCCGGGAAGTACTCACTGGCCGGGCCAATTTCGGCATCATCGGCGACGGCAAGGAGGTGGCCCAGGTGGCATTGGCCAGGGCCTGGCGCAAAGGGGATTTTCGCGCCGGCTACTACCGCGACCAGACACTCATCTTCGCGCTCGGCCTCAGCACCCTGGAAGAATTTTTCGCCCAACTCTACGGCGATCCTTACGGCGATCCTTTCTCCGGGGGCCGCCAGATGAACTGCCACTTTGCGACGCCCCTGGTGGATGCGGAGGGTCGCTGGACCGACCACAAGAACCGCTACAACATCACCTCGGATATTGCCCCCACCGCCGGCCAGATGGCGCGGGGTCTGGGTCTGGCGTTCGCTTCCAAAAAGTACCGGGAAAATCCAGCCATCGGTGGCGATTTTTCCACCAATGGCGATGAAATATCTTTCGTCACCATCGGCGATGCGTCCACCTCGGAAGGTGCCTTTTGGGAGACGATGAACGCGGCCGGGGTGTTGCAGGTACCCCTGGCCGTCAGCGTCTGGGACGATGGATACGGCATTTCAGTGCCCAAAAAATTCCAGACGACCAAAGAAAGCATTTCGGCGGCCCTGGCCGGGATGCAAACCACCGGTGACGATACGGGTATTGAAATCTACACCGGCAAAGCCTGGGACTATCCCGCGCTCTGCCGCCTCTACAGCGAGGGGGTGGAAAAAATGCGCGCCACCCATCGCCCCGCCCTGTTCCACATCCAGGAGGTAACCCAGCAACTCGGCCATTCCACCTCCGGCGATCACCGCCGCTATAAAAGTCCGGAGCGGCTGGCTTTTGAGGAAGAATTCGACTGCAACCGGCGCATGGCCGAGTGGATGGTCGCGACGGGCCTGGCGACGCCCGGGGATATCGAAACGATCAAAGCCGAAGCCAAACGGGAAGCCGGGGAGGCGGCGCAACGCGCCTATCGGGGTTACCACGATCAGGTAGCCGCCCTGCGCGGCAATCTGGTCGCCTGCCTGCAGGCAGCGCGCACGGCCCACGCCGATGTGCCGGCTTTGGCGCAAATACAACAGGACTTTGAAGAAAAACGGGAACCGCTCCGTACCGAACTGGTGCAGGCTGCCCGCCGCGCCTGGTGGGCTTTACGTAAAAAAGACGGCCCGGCCAAGCAGGGCCTGACCGCTTTCATTGCCGCGGAAATGACGGAAGGGGACCGCCTGTACAGCCACTACCTGATGAGCGAAACCCCCTATTCGGCCCTGAAAGTACCGGTAGTGGAAGCGCTGTACTCCGACGAATCGCCCATCAAAGACGGCTACGAAGTATTGAACGCCTGTTTCGATCACAATTTCGCCACGCTGCCCAATCTCTACGCTTTCGGCGAGGACGTAGGACAGATCGGCGACGTCAACCAGGGACTGCGGGGCATGCAGCAGAAGTACGGCACGGAACGTATTTTCGACACCGGTATTCGCGAATGGACCATCATGGGCCAGGCCATCGGCATGGCGATGCGCGGTCTGCGGCCCATTGCCGAAATCCAGTACCTCGACTATTTGCTCTATGGCCTCGCGCCGCTCTCCGACGATCTGTGTACGCTGCGCTGGCGCTCCAACAACCAACAGGCCGCGCCAGCCATCATCCGTACGCGGGGCCACCGGCTGGTGGGGGTATGGCATGCCGGCTCGCCGATGGGCATGATGCTTGGCTCCCTGCGCGGTATGTGGATCTGTGTACCGCGCAACATGACCCAGGCCGCCGGTATGTACAACACCCTGTTGCAAAGTGACGATCCGGCCATCGTCGTGGAGGTGCTCAACGGCTACCGGTTGAAGGAACGCCTGCCCATCAACATCGGCTCGTTCACGGTGCCGCTTGGGGTGCCGGAGATATTACGCTCCGGCACGGATGTGACGCTGATTACTTACGGCGCCTCGGTCCGTATTGCCGACGACGCCTGCTCGTTGCTTGCGCAGCACGGCATAGCGGTGGAACTCATCGACGTGCAAACCCTGCTGCCCTTCGATTTGCCGCAAATCTGCCTGATCAGTTTGAAAAAGACCAACCGGGTGCTGTTCCTCGACGAAGATTTCGAGGGTGGCGCATCGGCCTATATGCTGCAACATGTCCTGGAAAAGCAGGGCGGCTACCGCTATCTGGATGCACCTCCCCGGACCTTGTTCGCCAAGCCGCATCGTACCGGCTACGGGCAGGACGGCGATTATCACAGCAAGCCGCAGGTAGAAGACGTCTGCGAAGCCGTGTACGAGCTGCTGCGGGAAGCGGGACTGGCTTAATTTTTCCCGCTGTATACCACCCATCACCTGCATGGCAAGGCTTTTTAGAGAAATGTGTTCCGGCGCTACTGATGGCAGCTGGGTGGTCACACCTGCCTATCACCAAGACGTAATATTTATTTCTGTTGGAATAAAAGTATGTAATCCCGTATACATTGCCTGTTAACAATCCGATTTCCTTTTTTTGGAACAATACTTGCAAACATGACAGTCTATCCTTTTGGGTTGTCTTTCGCGCTTTGCGTGCCTGGTATTAAGGCGGCTTTCTTCCCCAACCGTTTTTATTTAACCGTTCGGCTTGCCCTGTAAGACGAGATGGACGCATATACCCT
>JBKJKS010000449.1:0-7529 GCA_046597295.1 Saprospiraceae bacterium | reverse complement strand
TAAAAGAAGCAAAGCAGGCGCAGCACGGCCTTTTTAAAAACGCAAAGATGTTCCATTTGGGAAAAAGCAGGTTTAAAAGCGTGACAACTGGTTTCCACCGCACAACAACCCTGCCGGAAAGAACGCACATAGACACCATCCATTCCAGCAGTTGGGTAAGCCCTGCCCGCCATTGGTCGAGAAATTAGCGCCCGGAAGCACCCGAACAGTATCCTTTGCTGCCTGCGCGGTCTTCGCAGTGATCTTTTCCACCCATCCCTCCGCTTATGCCAACTTCTTCCCTTTCCCTGCGGCATACCGGGCTGCTGGCCGCGCTCTGCTGCTTATTTCTGCGCCGGCCGGCCAAAAAATTGCCGGCAGCCTCCTCGACGCCAACCGCTCCACCCCTTTTCCCCTGATCTTGCTCAGTTCACATCAAATTTTATAAAAAATGAAAGCCATCCAACTTGTTTCGGTATTGTTTGCGGCACTCCTGTCCGCTCCGGCCTGGAGCCAGGGCGTCACTACCCCCCGCACCCCCAGCCCGGCCGCTACGGTCATGCAGACCGTCGGCATTTCCACCGTAACCGTTCATTATTCGCGTCCCTCAGTCAAAGGCCGGGCCATCTGGGGTGACCTGGTGCCCTATGGCTGGAATGTTCAGAATTTCGGCAACCAAAAATCCGCCCCCTGGCGGGCAGGCGCCAATGAGAACACCGTGATCGAATTTTCACACGCGGCCAAAGTGGAGGGACAGGCCGTGCCAGCGGGCAAATACGGGCTGTTCTTCGTCATCAATAAAGACAATTCCGGGGAAGTGATTTTATCCAAAGATACCCGCTCCTGGGGCAGTTTCTGGTATGAGCAAGCGCAGGATCAGCTCAAGGCTAAAATCCAGATCCGGACCATCGCGGCCACTGAACTATTGACTTTCGATTTTATCAATCTCACCAAAAATTCCGCCGAACTGGTCCTCAACTGGGAAAAGAAACAATTCCCGGTCAAGGTAGAATTTGCCGTGGATGACCTGGTGATGGCCAATGCCGCCGACGAATTGAAGGGGCCGATCGGCTTCAACTGGCAGGGTTACGCCAGTGCCGCCAACTATGCCCTGCAAAACAACCTCGATTCCGAAAAAGCCCTCGGCTGGATCGACCAGGCCCTTGCTCAAAACAAAAGCTTCGCCACCCTGAACACCAAAGCCGAGCTGCTCAAAAAAACGGGTAAGACGGCGGAAGCGGATCAGCTGCGCACGGAATCCATCGGCATGGCCACCGAGGCGGAGCTCAATGCGTACGGCTATCAGCTGCTCGCTGACGGCCGGCACGACGAGGCTATCAGAATCATGACCCTGAACACGGAGCGCCATCCGGAAAGTGCCAATGCTTATGACAGTCTGGGCGAAGCCTATGCCACGAAAGGGGACAAAGTCAATGCGATCAAGTCCTTCAAGAAGTCGCTGACCATGAAGCCCACCGAGGCGGTCAAGGCCAACTCGGAGAAATTTTTGAAGCAATTGGGGGCGATGTAATCTGCTGTAGACGGCATCCAACCGACCATCTCCGTCCAATACCGCACACCGTTTGTCCACTTTCGGACATTTAGTTGCCAAATGCGAGTTGCAAGGTATTGATAATGAGCAATTTGAAAAATTGGCAATACAATTGCGGCGTCCTGGCAGGTGACGGCCGGAACCGGCACAAATAAATGCACTTTCATCGTTGCACCATGAAAACAACTTCCTTTTTCAGCTTTGTCTTCCTGCTGCTCGTTTCCTTGGAGCCGCTGCTGCCCCTGCGGCCATCGGCCGTCCAGCCGCTTCCAGCCGTCTGGAGCGAACAAACCCTGACCGAAGAAACGGTGTACTACTTTTTAGTGGCCCAGTGCACCAACTGTACGCCCGGCGAGGGGCAGGCCGCGGGCAAATACGTAGTGGTCACCCCGGGCATCGAGCAGGCCGACTATGCCGATCACCATCAATTACTGGAAAAGTTCCGGCTTACCCTCGCGGCGCAATATCCGCAAGCCCCCGCCTTACGCGACGGACTGGAGTTTCGCTTCGAATTCACGATGGGCGAGGCGAAAAAATTCCGGCAAACGGAGTTGGAAATGAAACGTGCGGCCGGCTACCAGATCATCGAAATGGATGTGACGCAGTAGGGCCCCTCACCGCAGCGTCTGTACGTACGCCAGCGCCTGTGCCGCGAAGGCCGGCCAGCGGTCGGCGTAGTGGAAAGACAGCTGTACCCAGCCGTTCATCGGGCGGTCGCCCATGGGATTGAAGTAGTGGGCTTCGTCGAGCGCCAGCGCTTCTTGGGCGGCGTCGCCCTGCAGTTTAAAAACCGCAGCTTCGCCCTGCGGCCAGTAGAAAAAGGCCGCTTTACCGTTGAGGGCTTTGACACATTGGCAGCCAAACAGTTTGCTTTTTTTGCTGTCGGCCAGCGCGTCGGCGATGGTGTGGTAAAGCGTTTCGGCGTCGCTCATGATTCTTCCGGCAGACTTGGTTGGCGATACGAAATGGCCCACAGGCCCAGGAAAGTCAGCGCACCGTTGACCAATATGGTCAGGAAACCCACATCGAACCACTGCCGGCAGTTGATTTCAATGAGGTAGGTAAGTGCCGGCGCCGCCAGGCAGATCGGCAGGACGAACCGGTCCCGGATACGCAGATTGGTAAACAGGCCGAACAAAAACAAGCCCAGCAGCGGCCCGTAGGTGTAGCCGGCGATCTTGAAAATGAGGGTAATCACAGCCGTATTGCTGACGGCGTTCAGGGCCAGGATGATGATGACAAACACGATGGAAAAGCCCAGATGTACCCAGGGGCGCAACCGTCGCTGCTGGGCTTCGATCGCCGCATCGGGCACCTGCACTTCCTGCCCGGCATCGTTGTAAGCCGGGTGATGCGGTATTTTCTCAAAATTCAGAAAATCGACGCAAAAACTGGTGGTCAGCGCCGTGAGCGCCGAGTCGGAACTGGCGTAGGTACTACCGATGAGGCCCAGAATAAAAAAAATGCCGGCCACCGCATCGAGGTGCTCGAAGGCGATTTTGGGGTACAGGTGGTCGGTGCGCGCCGGAATTTCCAGGCCCAGCGAGCCGGCGTACAGGTACAGCAGGGCGCCCAGGGTCAGGAACAGGAAATTGATGATGACCATGTAGACGCAGAACACGAACATATTTTTCTGCGCTCCCCGCAGGTCCTTGCAAGCCAGGTTCTTCTGCATTAGGTCCTGATCGAGACCGGTCATGGCGATGGCGACCAGCGCGCCGCTCACGAATTGCTTGACGAAATGGTTGGGATTGGTCAGAAAGTTATCGAAGAAAAATATCTGTCCGTAGCGGCCGTTCATCACCGAAGAGAAAAGGTTGCCGCCACTCAGGTTCAGGGCATTGCCGATGGTAATCACCGTAAAGACCAGCGCGGCCAGAAAGAAGGTGGTCATGATGGTATCCGTCCAGATGATGGTTTTCAGGCCACCTTTGAACGTATAGGCGTAGATCAGGCCCATCATCAGCACGACGGTGAGGAGGAACGGCACGCCCAAAGGCCCGAACACGAACAGCTGCAGGACGCTGGCGGCCAGGAACATCCGCGCCGCCGATCCCAGGGTCCGCGACAACAGGAAAAAGCCGGCGCCGGTCTTGTAGGCCCAATAGCCGAAGCGTTGTTCCAGGTAGCCATAGATGGACGTGAGCTGGAGCCGGTAATACATCGGCATCAGCACGGTAGCAATGAACAAGTAACCCACCAGATAACCCAGCACCACCTGCATGTACGAAAAGGCCATATTCAGGCCCGAGCCACCCACCGCGCCGGGGATGGAAATGAAGGTCACACCGCTGATGCTGGTCCCGATCATGGCGTAGGCGATCACCCACCAAGGCACCTGTCGGTTGGCCAGAAAAAACCCGGCATTGCTGACGTTACGACTGGTCAGCCAGGCTACGCCGATCAGCATAGCGAAGTAAAGCAGTAAAACGACAACAACAAGCGTGGGTGTTAGGTGCAGCATAGCATTTCGCGGGAGTTTCCCCCCTGGTGAGGAAGGAAGTTGGCAAGGGCGTAGCAGTAGCCGGTTAGAGGACCCATCCGATTTTTGAGTCGGCAAAGGTAGCTTTTTTCAGCATATACCGCCGGGTAGTGCCACTGTCTGCAAAAGACCAAAAAATCCTTTCTTTCTGGTACTATATTTTGATTTCAGGGCTATTTTGTGGGAAATATTCTGCCGAATGACCATTGGCCCCTTTACTGCTGCACTGATCGAATATTACGCAAAAATAACTACGGATTAGCGAAACTGATTTACGTTTGCTGATCAGTCTTTTTACGCTCACCAAAATCTACTTGTATGAAGCACTCTTCTCTTCACCGGAGCGCCTTGCTCCTGTTCCTGCTCTGTGCCGGCTGGCAGCTGGCGTTGGCGCAGTTCACCGCTACCGGCCGGATCATCGGCACGGATGGCGAACCCTTGGTCGGGGCGACCGTCTCCGTGCCGGGCGCCAGTATCGGCACCATTACCGACGTGGATGGCAATTACCGGCTGTCCCTCCCGGGGAATGCCGCCCGGCTGTCCGTCAACTACACCGGCTTCCGGTCGGCTGCTTTGGACGTCACCGCGGACAATCCAAGGGCTGATGTCACCCTCGAGGAAGACTACGCCGGACTCGACGAAGTGGTGGTCTCCGGCTTGGCCACGAACGTAAAGCGTTCCAACCTGGCCAATGCCGTATCGCTGGTCTCCGCCAAACAACTGACCGGCGTAACGACCCAGCAGACCGTGGACGGCGCCCTGTACGGCAAACTCACCGGGGCGACCATCAATTCCAACTCCGGCGCGCCGGGCGGGGGCATTTCCATGAAATTCCGCGGGGTGACCACCCTGACCGGCAATTCCCAGCCACTCTTCATCGTGGATGGCGTCTACATCGACAATTCGGCGGTGCCCAATGCGGCCAACCTGGTTTCAGGCGCCTATCGCGATGGCCGGGCCTTGTCGGACCAGGACAATCCCTCGAACCGCCTGGCCGACATCGATCCGGAAGACATTGAGCGCATTGAAGTCCTGAAAGGCGCCTCCTCGGCGGCCATCTACGGGTCGCGCGCCGGTACGGGGGTGGTCATCATTACCACCAAACGCGGCCAGAGCGGTGCGCCGCAGATCAATGTATCGCAATCGACCGGTTTTTCGCAGTCCACCCGCCTGCTGGGCGCGCGCGACTTCACCGAGGAAAGTGTGCGGTCCACCTACTCCAACGCCCAGGATCCCAACGGCGACGTGCAGGCTAATCTGTACAAAGCCGCCCTGGCCGCCGGTAAAATTTATGATTACGAAAAAGAATTATACGGCAACAAGGGCTTTCTCTCCACCACCCGCTTCAGCATCAACGGCGGCTCGGAGAACAACAAGTACTTTGTCGGCGTGACCTATAAAAATGAAGACGGTATTGTCAAAAACACCGGCTACGAGCGGCTCGGACTGCGACTGAATGTCGACCAGCGCCTTTCCAAATGGTTCGACGTGCAGGTCAGTACCGCTTACTCCCGCTCCAGTGCCGATCGGGGCTACTTCAATAACGACAACACGTCGACTACCAATGGCGTCGCTTTAGCCCAAACCACCCCTTGGGCGGAACTGCACCCGGATGACAAAGGGAACTACCCGAACAACCCGTACGCCTCGGGCAATTTCCTGCAAACCGTGGAGCAGATGACCAATAACGAAGCGGTCAACCGGGTCATCGGGGGCATATCCGTGACCACCCACCTCCTGGAGCGCGATAATCAGAGCCTGCGACTTATCGTCCGCAGTGGCCTGGACAATTATGGCCTGGTTACCAAAGTGATTTTTCCGCGCACCCTGCAGTTCCAGAAAGACGGCAGCGGTACGGATGGGTTCGTTGCCCTGGGCAACACGACCAACACCAATGCCAACCTGAACGGCTTTTTGGTGCACAGTGTCTCTACCGGAAGTCTGACCTTCCGGTCCCAGGCCGGCATGACCGCCGAGAATTTCAACCAGAACACAGTGATCGGCACGGCTTCTTTCCTCATCGGGTCGCAGACCAACCTGGACCAGGCCGGTTCGCGTAACAACGTGCAGCGCCGCATCATTCAGCGTGACCGGGGTTTCTTCGTGCAGGAAGAGGTCAATTGGGATGATAAAGTGGTCTTTACCGCCGGTTTGCGCGCGGATCGTTCCACCAACAACGGCGATGCGAACAAACTTTTCTACTACCCCCGGGCTTCGCTGGCTTTGAATGTGGGTACCCTGGGTGGATTTGCCGAACCGAACAGCGATGGCCTGAGCCTCGTGAAGCTCCGCGCCGCCTACGGCGAATCGGGGAATTTCCCGGCCAACTTCTCCATTTTCACGCCGCTCAATGCCGTCGTCATCGGCGGCGCTACCGGATCGCTGATCACCACTGCCGCCGGCAACGACGAACTGGGCCCGGAGCGGCAGCGCGAAATAGAGGCCGGCATCGATATCGGTCTGGTCAACGACCGGGTCGTGCTGGAAATGACCTATTATAACAAAACTATTAACGATTTCCTGCTACAGGTGGCGCAGCCGCCTTCTTCGGGCTTTTCCACCCGTTGGGCGAATGCCGGCAATTTGAAAAACCAGGGGATCGAAATTGGACTCGGCGTCTCCGCCATCCGCAGCCGCGTATTAAACTGGAACAACCAGTTCAACTTCTGGCTCAACCGTTCCAAAATTACCAAACTGAATGTACCCTCCTTCAATGAGGGCGGTTTCGCGCCATTCCTGGGGGTCTTCCGCATCGAGGAAGGCAAGAGTCCGACCCAGATCATCGGTTCCATCCTGCCGGAAAATGATACGCAGGACGGTGCAGCCGATGGCCTGTTCGCCTGGGGTGATGCGGAACCCGATTTCAATCTTTCCTGGGCGGGCGATCTGGAATGGAAAAAATGGGAACTGGGCATGCTGTGGCACTGGAAACAAGGCGGCAACGGAGTCAACCTCACCACTTTGCTCTACGACCTGAGCGGGACCACCTGGGACTATGATGACAAAACCCTGGATCCGACCAATGCCCTAGCCAACGGTCCTTATCGCAACAGTCAGCTGGGCGCCTCCGCCGAACCTTATATCGAGGATATCGGTTACATCCGCCTGCGGGAAGCCAACCTGTCGTACCACATCGGTCGGTCCTGGTGGAAAAAGGCCGACCTGCGGGTGGGGGTCTCGGCGCGCAACCTGTTGAACTTTTTCAGCTACAACAGCTACGATCCGGAGTCGTCTAACTTCGGTTTCCGGGCCATCAGTTCCAACATCGAAGTGACTCCTTTCCCCGCTTCCAAAAGCTTGTTTTTCCGGGTGGCAGCCTCTTTCTGATCGCCGGCAGGATTTATTTTTCATTCTAAATGACTTAACAGCATGTACTTACATAAAAGAAATCTCCTTTTTCTGCTCGGCATATTGGGGCTGACGGCCCTGCTGAGCTTTGGCGCCTGCCAGTTGGAAGACCTGGACGATCCGAACAATCCCAGCTCGGCAGCCATTGAAAAAAATGCGACACTCGCC
>JBKJKS010000393.1:0-8152 GCA_046597295.1 Saprospiraceae bacterium | reverse complement strand
ATTGGCGGCAAAGGTGGTGGTTTGACGGGGCAAATTTGCCTTGTTGGGTGGTAGAAACTATCGTGCCAAGGGTAATCCTGCTGAATGTCCCGGGCAAACATGGAATCAAAAATCTATGGGCTTAAGTGAAATTCTTTTCGGGCCAAATCGGGCCACCGGGCGGCGCAGCACAACGGCAGGTTGGATTTTTCTTATTTAAGCGTAATTTTGTACAAAAAAGTCCATGACTCAACTATTGCTGGAAATACCACGCCATCAGGATTTGGAGCTGCTACTGGTGCTACTTCGGCGGCTGGACGTTCGGATTATAAAAACTTCAGTTGTAAACAGCTCCCCTCAACGGGAAGATGAAGAAGATGTGGCTTTCATCCTGAGAGGTTTACCAACAAAAGACGACCTGGAGGAATACATGCGGGAATTTGAGGAAAGTCGCCAAGATAAACCACTGATAAACCGAGAAAACTAACTTCCGTGAAAATCCTTGATGCCAACATTTTTATTTACGCGGCCCATTCTGCTTACGCGCACCTTCGCTCTCTTCTAATTGACCGGGATTGTATAGTTTCAGACATCACCCGTTTTAGAGGTGCTCGGGTACCATAGACTTACATCTTTGGATAGAGCATATTTTGAGCGTGTATTTCAGCGTATGGTCAGGCTAAGTGTTACAGAAGAAATATTAGATCAAGGTATTTTATTGCGGCAAGGTCAAAGGATGTCACTTGGTGATTCAATTGTTGCCGCGACGGCATTGTTACACGGTTATGAACTTCAAACCAGAAATACGAAAGACTTCACCAACATTCCAGGACTCATTGTTGCAAATCCGGTGGACATGGCGCTCTGATTGGCATTCCCGCAGTAAAGCAACCAGCCGGACTACATTGATATGGATGGGTGCATTGCAAACTTTCGCGTCCACCTCACCTCTAAACCTCGTAGGTTTTTAAAACCTGCGAGGTTTCTGGAAGAAAGCGAAGATTTGCAATGCACCCGATATAGATTGGAACGCGCCAAATTTCCGTTCTTTGTCCCCATGACCCATTTCTGGAATTTCCTGTCATTCATCGGTCGGACCACCGGGGGCCGCGTCGGGGCAATACTGCTGTTAAGCATAGTATTGCTTTCCGTCAATAATAATCACCTCTTTCACTACACCCACGCCATCGACCGCCAAGAGACCAAGTGGGTGGATTCCGTTTTCAACAGCCTCCCCGACAGCGCGCGCTTCGGTCAGCTCTTCATGCTGCGCGCGCACTCCGACCGGGATTCGGCCTATGAGCAGCAGGTGGACAGTCTGATCCGACGTTTCCGGCCCGGCGGGCTGTGTTTCTTTCAGGGTACGCCCGAAAAGCAGGCCATCCTCACCAACCGCTACCAGGCAGCCAGCGACAGCCTGCCGCTGCTGATCGCCATGGACGCCGAATGGGGCCTGGGTATGCGCCTCAAGGAGGGTACCATCGCCTTCCCCAAACAGCTTATGCTGGGCGCCATCCAGGACAACCGCCTGATCTACGCATTCGGCCGGGAAATGGCCCGCCAGTGCCGCCGCCTCGGTGTGCAGGTCAGCTTCTCCCCCGATGCGGACGTGAACAACAACGCCAATAACCCGGTCATTAATGAGCGGTCTTTCGGCGAAGACCGCTATAATGTGGCCGCCAAATGCTACCAGTACATGCTGGGCCTGCAGGATCACCGGGTGCTGGCCTGCGCCAAGCACTTTCCGGGCCACGGCGACACCAATACCGACTCCCACTACGACCTGCCCATCATTGCCCATCCGCGCGAGCGGCTCGACAGCCTCGAATTGTTCCCCTTCCGGGTGCTCTCGCAGCAGGGCATTGGCTCGATGATGGTGGCCCACCTCAGTGTGCCGGCCCTGGACGACCGGCCCAACCGGCCCACTACGCTGAGCCAGGCCACCATCCAGGATCTGCTGCGCAAGGACATCGGCTTCGAAGGCCTGATCTTTACTGATGCGATGGAAATGAAGGCGGTCACCAAATATTTTGCGGCCGGCGAGGCCGATGTGGAAGCCCTGCGCGCCGGCAACGACATTGTGCTGCTGCCGGAAAATATCGGGGCGGCCATGCAGGCTATTCAGGTGGCGCTCGACAGCGGCACCCTGGATCGCAAACAGCTGTACACCAGCGTGAAACGGGTCCTACGGGCCAAGTACCGCCTCGGCCTCACCCGCCCACAGCGGGTGGAACTAGCCAACCTGCGCCAGGACCTGAATGCTCCCGAGGCCATCCTGCTCAAGCGCCGGCTCATCGAGAACGCACTCACCCTGGTACGCGACCAGCCGGGCCGGGTGGGTTTTCCCGACCTGACCACGACCCGCTTCGCTTCGCTGGCGCTCGGCGATACCAGCCTGACCACCTTCCAGAGCGCCTGCGGCCGCTACGCCCCGATCAGCCATTTCAACGCCGGAAAAATCATCGATTCCGCACAGGCGGTCCGGCTGCTGGACACCCTGCGCCAGTTCGACGTGCTGCTGGTGAGCATCCACGGCACCCGCTCGAAGGCGGTGGATCAATTCGGCCTGACCGATCCGCAAAACGAACTGATCCGGCGGCTGAACGGCGTAACCACGGTGGCGCTGACCATGTTCGGCAACCCTTATAGCCTGCACTACTTCGACGCTTGTCCGATCCTGCTGGAAGCGTTCACGGAGGATCCGATGGTGCAGCAGGCTGCTGCCCAGGCCCTGTTCGGGGCAAGCGACCTGCTCGGCAAACTGCCGGTGACGGCCGGGCCGGCGGCCGTGTTCGGACAGGGTATTACCAAAGTATACGCCCAAAAGCGGCTGGGTTACACGCTGCCCGAAGCCGTGGGTCTGAACAGCGATACGCTGGCGTTGATGGAGGGTATTATCCGGGAAATGATCGCAACCGGCGCCGCACCCGGCTGCCAGGTGCTGGTCGCCAAGGACAACCAGGTCGTGTGGCACAAGGCCTACGGCCATCATACATACGAAAACCTGACGCCGGTCACGCTGGAAAATCTGTACGATCTGGCGTCGGTGACCAAAGTGGGCGCCACCACCATTTCGACGATGAAACTGGTGGATAATGGCCTGCTGAATACCGACTCCACCCTCAGCCGCTACGTACCCGAACTGCGCAACACCCCCAAACGCGACCTGAAACTGGTCGAGGTGCTGATCCACCAGGCAGGCCTGCAAGCCTGGATCCCCTTCTATACCAGGACCTTGCAAAACGGATTGCCCGATCCGGCCATTTACCGCACGACGCCGGTAGACGATTATCAGGTACCGGTGGCGCCCTATTTGTACCTGAAAAATGCCTGGGTGGATACCATTTGGCAGAACATTTTCCAGTCGCCCCTGCGCCCGGACAAGGCCTATAAATATTCCGATCTGGGGCTGTTCCTGACGGCGCGGGCCATCGCCAACGTGAGCGGCCAGCGCCTCGATGCATTTGCCGAGCAAAATTTCTACAAACCCCTGGGCTTGTCCACGACCTACAATCCCTGGCAGCGCGGCTGGGCCGACCAGTGTGTGCCGACCGAAGAGGACGGCTATTTCCGCCAGGTGCGACTGCAAGGCTACGTACACGATATGGGCGCGGCTATGCTGGGAGGGGTGAGCGGCCATGCCGGCCTGTTCAGCAATGCCAACGACCTGGCCAAAATATTTCAAATGCTGCTGAACCGTGGCGAGTACGGCGGGCGGCAGTATTTGCAACCGGCGACGGTGCAACGCTTCACCACGCGCTACCCGACCAGCACCCGGCGGGGCATCGGTTTCGATACACGTGAGACGGACCCCAAAGCAGCCATGAACATGAGTGCGCTGGCCGGACTCCGCACCTTCGGACACCTGGGTTTTACGGGTACCTGCGTGTGGGCCGACCCGGATAAAAACCTGATTTTTATCTTTCTCTCCAACCGCACCTACCCGACCATGGAAAATAATAAACTGATCACCGGCGATTTCCGGCCCCGCCTGCAAAGCATCGTGTATCGGGCCATGCGGTAAAAGGTGTAACTTTGAAGAAAATTCAACGAATGAACTGGCAAGATTATATATCCATCGACCCTAAGGTCATGCTTGGAAAGCCTGTCATTAAAGGCACCCGCCTGACCGTAGAACTGATTATAGAACGGTTAGGACAAGGCCAAACTTGGGAGGAGCTGCTGATTTCTTATCCGCATATCAGCCACGAAGCAATCCTGGCTTCTTTGCAATATGCCGCTCGTGTGCTACGCAATGAGGTTATCTACGAAACGGTCTCCTGATGCAAATTCTCGCTGACGAGAATATTGATTATCCCATTGTATTGGGATTGCGTTCTTCCGGATTTTCGGTGGCCACCATTTTGGAAGGCCAGCGTGGTGCGTCCGATGCAGTTGAATAAGAATCCGCAAAAGATAATCACCGGCACTCTTAGCCAGCAGTGTATCGTGTACCGGGCCATGCGGTAAAAGCGTAACTTTAAAGAAACAATGCAAGACGAGAACGACACTCCCCACCTGACTCAGGACGACCTCAATGCCCTGGCCAGAGACAATTTTGAACGGGAGAAAAACCTGAAAGCCAATATTGTGAAAGACTGGCTGCCACGCTACACGGGTATGTCGCTCGAAAAGTTCGGCGAGTACATTCTGCTGGTCAATTTCAGCGGCTACGTGCGGACTTTCGCCGACCAGCACGACGTGCCGGTGTACGGCGCCGACCGACCCATGCAGGCGGCCACGGCGGACAATATCACCATCATCAATTTTGGCATCGGCAGTCCGAACGCCGGTCTGGTGGTGGATTTACTGGAAGCCATTCATCCCAAAGCGGTACTGTTCCTCGGCAAATGCGGCGGCCTCAAGACCGGCAAGAACCACGTCGGCGACCTCATCCTGCCCATTGCTGCGGTGCGTGGCGAGGGCACGAGCAACGACTATCTGCCGCCGGAAGTACCGGCCCTGCCGGCCTTTGCCCTGCAAAAGGCGGTTTCGACCACCATCCGCGAATACGAGCTGGACTACTGGACGGGCGTGGTATACACCACCAACAAACGGGTCTGGGAGCACCGGGAGGATTTCAAACAGCGCCTTCGCGACCTGCGTTGCATTGCCATCGATATGGAAACGGCCACGATTTTCGTGGCCGCCTTCAAAAATCAAATGCCCGCCGGTGCCTTGTTGCTGGTCAGCGATATGCCGATGACCCACGATGGGGTAAAGACCGAAGCCAGCGACCGGCAGGTGACGGCCAACTACGCCGATATTCACCTCCGGGCCGGAGTGGATTCACTGAAGAAGTTGATCAACAACGGATTGACCGTGAAACACCTGCGGTTTTAGAAAGGCTTTTTCAGAACAGCGCTGCATCAATACCTTTCGATACCAGCTGGTCCACCATGCGGCTGGCTTTTGCCCGGTCGTTGGAGCGCAGAATGACCACCGCCCATTTGCCACTTTTCGTCGGGCTGACCTCTGCGGTCTGATAACCCAGTTTGATGACTTCTTCCAGGCGGGAGCGGGCGCCTTCGCGCGAATTGAAAGTACCAGCGCGCACCGAATATTTACCGGTGCCGGGACCTTTCACCTTGGCCACGCCACTCTTCGCGGTCATTGTACTGCTGTTGCCGGCTTTCGTGAGGGTCGTGGACGTGGACGGAGCGGACCGGGAAGGCGTGGTGGCAGACGGTTGAGCCGGGGTAGACTTGGTCGTCGTCGTGGTGGGTCTTGCCGTAGTATTACTGGAGGAGGTGGTCGGCGCATCGACAATGCCGTTGGCATCGGGGGCCGGCGAGGTATAATAAGTCGAAGAGTCGCTGGCGCCTCCGGTATAGCTGCTGCTCGCCGTGGAGTCGGAGGAATAACCCATATCGCGCAGGGTTTTTTGCAATTCAGCTTCTTCCTGCGCCTTTTCGGCTTTGTCTTTTTTCATCTGGCAGGCCTTGTAACAGGCGATGGAGATGAGCGCAATGAGGAGTGCATAGAGGAGGTAGGTAAGCAGACTGTTGGTTTTCATACGTGCGGAGAGCGATTTAAAGTGCAGAAAATGAAACATTAACCGGGCGAAAGTAGTGGATTTTCATATGGCGTTGCTTTGAAATCTTCGCAGCATCTTTGCCGTCATGCTTTCCGTTTTTTCCGACACCTACTTTATGAAACAGGCCCTGGCCGAGGCCGGGCAGGCGTACGAGGCCGGCGAAGTGCCGGTCGGAGCGGTCATTGTCTGTGACAATCGCATTATTGCCCGTGCCCATAACCAGACCGAACAACTGACCGACGTGACTGCCCACGCCGAGATCATGGCCGTCACCGCCGCGTCGGGGCATCTGGGTAGCAAGTACCTGCCGGATTGTACGCTCTACGTCACGGTGGAACCCTGCGTGATGTGTGCCGGGGCGCTGGCCTGGGCCCAGATCGGCCGCATCGTCTACGGCGCCACCGATGAAAAGCGCGGTTTTATGACCGTGGGTGGTAAGGCGCTGCTGCATCCCAAGACCCGCCTCGAACTGGGCGTGCTGGAGGCCGAATGCGCCGAACTGATGCAGCGGTTTTTTCAGGAAAGAAGGGGTTGAGACCACGGAACCTTAGATGTTTTTACCCGCAGGGCGAAAATACCCAACCCTGGACCTGCCCCATTTCGTCTATCCTGGGAAACCGGCATCTTTCACCTTCCATTCCTTTCCAATGAAACATAACATTTTCCCTCTGCCCGCCCTCCTGGCCATTTCGATGCTCGCTTTCCTGAGCGGTTGCCTGCGCGACGACTGCAGCTCCACGCGCACTTACATCCGCTTCGACCCCATTTACAAGTCCCTGGCCGAGGTCCGCGTGGACATTACCGCCGGGGCGGCGCGCGAGATGCGCCATCCGGGGAAAATCTATGCCTTCGGCGCGTATCTTTTCATCAATGAAAAGCAGGAAGGCATTCACGTCGTGGACAACAGCGACCCGGCGAACCCCCGGAAAATCGCCTTTTGGAGCATTCCCGGCAATGTGGACATCGCGATTCGTGGGGAGTTGCTGTATGCCGACCAATACATCGATCTGCTGACGCTCAACATCGCCGACCTGCAAAACCCCCGGCTGGTGTGCCGGGCTGAAAACGTTTTTCCCATTTTCAGTTTTAATCCGCCAAGGGGCTATTTGGTGGATTTTAAGCAGACGGAAATCACCGAAGAAGTCTCCTGTGAGGACAATCGCTGGGGCAGGGAATGGTTTATGGAAGGCGACATGCTCTTCGCATTGAACGGTGTAATACCAACCACGAACGGTATGTTCGATCCAGGCAGTGCGGGCATACCGGCAGCGACAGGTATTGGTGGCTCCTACGCCCGCTTCGGACTGTATAATGATTACCTGTATACGGTCGATAACAATTGGCTGCGCAGCTGGTCGGTCGCGGCCGCCTGTCCCCTGCGCAGCGATTCGGTGCTGGTCGGCCAGAACATAGAAACCATTTTCCCGTGGAAAGACTATCTTTTCATCGGCTCGCAGACCGGCGTTTTCATCTTCGACAACTCGAACCCTGCGCACCCCGTGCAGAAAGCCCGCTTCGACCATGCCTCCGGCTGCGACCCAGTGGTCTGCGACGACCAGTACGCCTACGTCACCATCCACGAGGGCACGACCTGCAACGGCACTTTCAATCAACTGGACATTATCGGCATTGAAAACCTACCCAATGCTTCCTTGCTCAAAACCTACCCGATGCAGCGCCCCTTCGGTCTGTCGGTCACCAACGAGCACCTCTTTCTCTGTGATGACGGACTGAAAATCTTTGATAAAAGCGATCCCCTGGCACTGAAACAGCTGGCGCACCTCCGGGACATCAAAGCCTACGATGTCATCGCGTTCAGCGACAGCCACCTGCTGCTCGTCGGCGACGGCGGTTTCTACCAGTTCGACGTAAGCGACCCGGAGCACCCGCGGCAGCTGAGTCTTTTGCCCGTGGTGCAATAAGATACTGGTTGCTGAAAGTCAACCATCAAATGCTGGATTTGCGCCCCGGTCCATCGTAGTCACTTCAAAAACTATCCGGCAACATGCGGTCTGTTTTTCTGCTTCTCTTTCTGCTCTCTGCCGCGTCGGGTATGGCGCAGCAAAAACTGAACTGCCGCGATGTGGTGTACCTGCACAACGGCTCCGTTTTTCGCGGCCAGATCACTGACTACCA
>JBKJKS010000365.1:0-6318 GCA_046597295.1 Saprospiraceae bacterium | reverse complement strand
TGCATGACACAATCACTCAAAATGTGCCGCGACCGAATGGATATCGTACGTAACGGCAGCTAACAATAGGCCAGCTAATGCTACTCCTTCACCATTTTCCCCGTATACACCCCTTTTTTACCGGTTATTTTCAGGAAGTAGATGCCCGGCGCGAGGTTCGAAGTGGGCAGGGAAACCGTGTTTAGTTCGCTGGAAAAAGTCAGGTGTACGCGTTGGCCATTGCCGGCATACACCTCTACCTGCTCGGCCTGATCGTCGTTGAGCTGGACAAAAGCACGGTCGTTGACCGGATTGGGCAGGACGCGCACCGTTGCCGGGCGAGCAGCCTCACCGGCGCCCGAGACCACCGCATCGAACTTGGTACCGCTGTTCAAAACGGCTTTGGTGGCCGGGTCCTGTAGAAAGGCCACCACGTACATCTCGTCGGCCGTCCAGGCCGGGTTAATGGTGTAGCTGAGGGAAAAAGAAACCTTTTGGCCCACTGCGGCCGGGGTGTACACCAGTCCGTCGAGGGTAGACAGCATTTTGCGGAACACGTCGTGGTGCACGGTTTCTCCATTGGGCGTGGTCTGGTTGCGGGTCTTTTCTACCAGGGCCACGTAGAGTTTGTAATCCCCCGCCGGTACGCTGCCCAGGGTGTGAATATCGATATTCACCAGGCGCTCAGCGCCGGCGCCGGTCTCCGTCACCTGCAGCGCAACGGCGCTGGTCTGGTTGAGTTTACTTTGCAGCGTGGCTTCCGGCAGCAGGGGACCGTTGGCGGAAATCAGTTCACCGTTCACGGCCACGCGGGGAGTGCCCGTTATGCCGTACACGGCGGCCCGACCGCTGTTTTCCGGCTTATTCGCTTGATAAAAGACACAGGCCACGTACGGGACCGGCGGGTGGTAAGCGATGTGGTGCACGTCATCGGCATACTGGGCCTGGGCGATCAGGTTGTAAAAGGCCGGGTTCTTGTTTTTGCAAACCGAGCAGTTCGAATTGGTGAAGTGCTCCAGCAGCACGTATTTTTTGGCCGAAGTCTGGGCATGCAGGGCATTCAAAGCCAGGGCGAGAAAGAGGAGGATAAATGAATTTTTCATCATGTGCTGTTGATAAGTTGAACGGAAGAAACGCTACTTGCATACGCAAAAGTAAGCCCTTCGGTTTCCCGAAGTCCGGACAGCCGGATTAAAGTGCCTAAATGTCGCCTGGCGAACCTTGGCCGGCGGCCCGTAACGCCAGCCTTCCGGTCGGCGAACCCCGACCGGAAGGTTGGCGTTAATCTGAAAAGACGTAGTTTGCGGCCGATTTTTTTACACACTCAAAACCTTTCCGACCAGTGATGTACCTTTTGTCCATGCCGGATTTTACCTCCGGTTCCGTCTGGGTCAGTCTGCTCACCCTGACTTTTCTCGAAATTGTCCTGGGGGTGGACAACATTATTTTTCTTTCCATTGTCTCCGCCAAGTTGCCCGCTGCCGAGCAAAGGAAAGCCCGCAATATCGGTCTGCTGCTGGCGATGGGCTTACGCGTCATATTATTGTTTGGAATTACCTGGGTGATGGGGCTGGATAGAGTAATTATTCCCCTGAATTTTCTGGTTTCCGATGTCGCACTGGCCGAGGCGGGCGGTGCGGTTGGGCTGACCGGACAGGGCATCATCCTGTTACTGGGCGGTTTGTTCCTATTGTATAAAGCGACTTCCGAGATCCACCACAAATTAGAAGGGGACAGCGATGACGACGATCCCAAGATAAAGGCGCCGGTGGCCGCGCTGAATCAGGTGATCGTGCAAATTGCCCTGATCAACCTGGTGTTTTCTTTCGACTCCATCCTGACCGCCATCGGTATTGCCAACGGTATTCCCAATAGCCTGATCATTATGATCATCGCCGTGGTGGCTTCCGTACTGGTGATGATGCTGTTCTCCGGACCGGTCAGCAAATTTGTCAACGACCACCCGACGGTGCAGATGCTGGGCCTGTCGTTCCTGATTTTGATCGGCTTCTCGCTCGTGGCCGAGGCAGCGCACAGTGGTCACCTGACCAAAGGCGAAATTCCGAAAGGCTACCTGTACTTCGCCATTTTCTTCTCCCTGTTTACCGAGTTCCTCAACATCCGGATGCGGCGCAAGGCGAAGGTGCCGGTCATCCAACTGCATGGCTATGGCGAAGCAGCCAAGCGCCGGGGGCTGCTGGATGATAACCTGATGGATAATGAACCGCAGCAGCAATGACAGCATGCGGTCAATGTGGGTCATGTCGTCCGTCAATTCCCCGGCCACCGCTGTGCCATGTCCAACCAGTAAACAATCACCGATAACCAAGCACCGATGACGGACGTACAAATCCAGCTCGACCGTGACCTTGTCTTTTTTGACGTAGAAACCACCGGCCTCAACGTGATCCGGGACCGGATTGTGCAGCTGGCGATGGTGAAATTGCAGAAAAACGGCCAGCCGCCACTGGAGCTGTCCATGCTGATCAATCCCGGCATTCCCATTTCCGAGGAATCCATGCAGATCCACGGCATTACCCCGAAAGACCTGGCCAACAAGCCGACTTTCGGGCAGGTGGCGCAAAAAATCTGGGACTTCATCGGCGCCTCCGACCTGGCTGGCTATAACTCCAACCGTTTCGACGTGCCGATGCTGATGGAGGAGTTTGCGCGCGTGGGTATGGAGTTCGACGTGAGCAAACGCCGTCTGATCGATGTGCAGCGAATTTTTTACAAAATGGAGCCGCGTACCCTGCGCGCCGCCTATCGCCTCTACTGCGGTCGCGAACTGGAGGACGCCCACGACGCCCTGGCCGATGTGAAAGCGACGCTCGAGGTGTTTAAAGGCCAGCTCCGTGCCTATGAAGGGAAGGATCTGCTGGATGAAGAAGGACAGGTGGTGCCGGCCCCGATAAAAAACGACATGCAGGCCTTGCATGACTTTACCAACGATCTTAATTTCCTCGACGCCACCCAGAAACTGCGCATGCTCCCGGATGGCAAGGTTATTTTCACCTTTGGTAAATACATCAATCAGGAGGTGAAAGAGGTGCTGCGTAAGGAAAAAAATTACGGGCACTGGATCATGGAAAAGGAATTCTCCTCGCAGGTCAAGCAGATTATTCGCCAGATGATGAAAGAAGTGGAAAAAGAGCAACGCTGAAGTAAAAGGCAACCGGCCAAGGGCAAGAAACAACGCAGCGAGCGTCCGGTGCGTTGGTTGATCAAGCAAAATCTGTATGACCGTTCGTATATTTTCATTTTTTAGCTGCCTGCTGCTGCTGGTCCAAACTGCCTGTTTCGAACCAAAAGAAGGCTGCCTCGACATCGGAGCGACCAATTTTGACGCCAGTGCCGACCAGGACTGTTGCTGCCAATATCCCCAGCTGGTACTGGAGGTGATCCAGCGGTTCGACAGCTTGAATTTCACGGAAAATGCCGTCTACCCTGCGCCACTCAACAACCACCTGTTCCGGCTGAAAAGTGTGGCCTTTTACCTCTCCGATTTTCAGTTGGTGCAGAATGGCGTCCCTTATGCCGTGGACGATACCGTGCAGCTACGGGCCTTCGGACCGGGCAGCCCAGATACGGTGACCGAAACCCTGACCGACGACTTTTTGCTGATCCGCCGCCTGCCCTTTAGCCATGAAGTGGGCAGTTTTCGTCCCGACGGCGCCTTTCAGGAGGTACGTATCCGGCTGGGGCTGACCGAAGCAGCGGGACGGACCATCCCCCGCCTTGCGCCGGTGGGTCATCCGCTGCGTACCCAGCCGGACAGCCTGTGGCACGGGCCGGGCACGGGCTACATCTTTGCCCAGATCGTGCTGGCTCGCGACACGTTCAGCACGACGCTGCCCGACACGATCTCGTTCAGCCGTGCCGATCTGGGCAATCTGTTCCTGACCACCACGGCCGCAGTGACGCACCAAACGGGTACCGACCTGAACCTGAACCTGCTGGCCGACTACAAGCCCCTGTTCGCAGGCGTAGATTTGACCACCGGCGACAAAGCACTGTGGAAAACGCAGATGGCGGCCAACCTCCTGGCGGTTTTTCGCGTTTATCAGTAAAATTGCCGGAATCTTGTGCGGCACTCCACAAATCATTTTTAGGTCATTTGTCAGGCTATGCCGGCTACTATTGCCGGTTTACACGTACCTATAATCATCAACCAAATTAACATCCCTTACATGACGTTTCGTGTTTTGCTTTCTCTCGTTGCGGCGTCGGCGCTGTTTTCCCTGGGTTGTAAAGATCCCGCCGGCACCGATACTGCTCCCAAATCCGATGTCCAGCTGACGTTCGAAACTACCTACGACGGGCAGCCACTAGAGACCGGCAAGGATTATAACTACGGTACTTTTCCGCTGCGTTTTTCCCTTTTCAATCTGTACATCTCCGACATCACCCTGCTGAAGGGTACCGAAGAGGTCAAATTATCCGACGTGGAATTTCTGGAATTTACGCCGGATAATGCGACCACTACTTTGGCCAAAACAATAGTCATTGATTATGCGGATGCCGCAGCCGCCGGCACGTACACCGGCATTCGCCTGGGCTTCGGGGTCAAACCCGACCTGAATGCCCGGAAGCCGGCTGATTTTGCACCCGGACATCCGCTGTACCTGGAAAGCGAATACTGGCCCGGTTGGCAGAGTTATATTTTCTCCAAAATCGAAGGCAATGGTTTCCCGAACGGTAGTGGTTCCCCCGCGCTCGATCTGGTGTACCACTGTGGCGGCAATCAGTGCTATAAAACCTTCACTTTCAACCAGGAATTTGTGGTGACCAGCAATGGCGCACAACTCCATCTCGCGATTGATCTGAAAAAACTGTTTACGTTCAATGGCCAGCTGTTCGATATCGAAGGCACACCATCGTCGTCGCATGGCGCCAGCGGGGCGGATCTTATGGTACAACTCATGGGCAATTTCGGCAATGCCGTGGCGGTGGATTAAAGGAAGATTGGAGGATTTGATCACTACTCGAATCCTCCCATCATTCACTTCCGTCCGGTTACTATTCGAATATCATTCCCTTATTTAATGAAACATCTTTTTCTCGGTTTGGCTATCTGTTCAGCGGTATTTTTTACCGCCTGTAATCCCGATCCGATCCCCGGCGGTTCCGGCACCTCCGGTGACCTGACGGGTATTCCCTATGCGCCACAGCCTTACACCATTGTCAAGCCGGCCAATTTTCTGCAAATTCCCATTCCGGCTAACAATCCGATGACCTACGACGGCGTGCAGCTGGGCCGCCGCCTGTTCTACGACGCTATTTTATCCAAAGACAGCAGCATGTCCTGCGCCTCCTGCCACCTGGCGAAGGGGAGTTTCACCGACAACCTGGCTTTTTCAAAAGGCGTAGACGGCCTGGAGGGTCGCCGCAGTTCCATGTCGCTCCTCAATGTGGCCTACACGAAGAATCTTTTTTGGGATGGACGGTCGACCAGTCTGGAAGACCAGGCCTTGCGGCCGGTGGAAGACCCCATCGAAATGCACGCGCTTTGGCCGCAGCTGGTGGAAAAACTGCAAAGTCACCCCAGCTACCCCACCCTGTTTCGCAAGGCCTTCGGCATTTCATCCACCGATGAAATCAGCAAGGAGCTGGCCGCCAAAGCCCTGGCCCAGTTCGAACGTATTCTGATCAGCAGCGGCAACTCCCGCTACGACCAGATCCTGCGTGGCGAAGGCGAGTTCACCGAGGAAGAACTGGATGGAAAGATCATGTTTTTTGATGATGCGGGCAATTTTGGGGTGAACCTGCCCGATGCCCAGTGTTTCCACTGCCACGGCGGGGAAGGATTTACGACCGGCAATTTCTTTAATAATGGTCTGGACAGCGTCGCGTCGCTGACTGATTTTCTGGATAAAGGCCGCGGCGAGGTGACCCAGTTAACCGCTGACAATGGCAAATTCCGGGCGCCCGGGCTGCGTAACATCGCCCTTACAGCGCCCTATATGCACGACGGGCGGTTCCAGACTTTGGACGAGGTGCTCGACCATTATAGCCATAATGGTTTTGGCGTACCCAACGAAGCCCCGCTGGCTCGGCAGATCGGCTATCCCATTCCCGGCACCAACCCCGTCCGTTACTCCGGCCTGACGGCTGATCAGAAATCCGCCATCATCGCTTTCCTGCATACCCTGACCGATGCCACGTTCGTGAACAACCCGGACATCCAGAGCCCTTTTTGAGGGCATAACGGAGAATGTTTTTGCAGAACGAGGGTTCAGCGAACTGTTCAGGCCGTCGCTGAACCCTCGTTATTTTCCGGGTCTACCGATTTTTTTTATTTTTGGCCTGTTTTTCGTTAGAGATTCTTTTTTAATCCCC
>JBKJKS010000328.1:0-5781 GCA_046597295.1 Saprospiraceae bacterium | reverse complement strand
AGCAGATTGGCTGCCTGACATACGAGCTGCTCACCATCACCAAGGATGCCGGTAACAACCGTACTTATCGCATTCGGGTCACAAACAATTGCGCCAATAAACTATCCTACTTCGCCGTACAGGTGCCCAACGGATTGCAGGCCAAGCAGCCAGCCAATAACACTATTTTCACTACGCAGGATGGAAGGCCTTACCTGGTGCGAAACCCGAATTTCTCCCCCTTCTACTCGGTCAGGTACAGTGCGACGACCGACAGCATCGCCAATGGCCAGTCGGATATTTTTGAATATACGCTGCCTGCGCAAGCGGCGGACCCGCTCTTCATCCACGTCATGGTGCGGCTGTACCCATCCATTGCTTATGAGGCGCACCTGAATACATTTAACTGCGAAATTGGTCAAAGCCCAGGCGTGCCGAAACCGCAGGAGTTAGGCGGACTGAATTTTCGGGCGGCATCGCCATTCCATCTCCGCATCTTCCCCAACCCCAACCCCGGCACGTTCAACGTCGACCTGCCGGAAGCCGCCGGGTTTGGCACGACCTTCCGCATCGTCGGCCTCACCGGACAGCTGCCACGGGAACAGCCGGCTCAGACCGGCGCCAGGCTCCAAACCGTGCAGGCCGGCGATCTGCCCTCGGGCCTGTACTTCCTGCAAGCGGTGGCGGAGGGCCAGGTGCTGGCGGTGGAAAAATTCGTCAAGGAGTAAAAATCTGGATTTCGGTAACCGGCCGGCCGGGTCCGGCTACCGGATTTACATCCTACACGACCGGATTTACAACGGTAGCCACCGGATCTGGAATCGACCGGCATGGGCAGCGCAAGTATGGCAAATTTGCAGCAGAAAAGCCACCGATCACCGTGGTGGACCGACGACTAGTATACCGCAGTTGATGGAGCCATGCTGTCTCCGGAATTTACAAATGGAGAAGTTGAAAAACATCAGCTGGAGATGAAAACCATTGGAAACTGAACTTAGCCGGGTCGCTTGGAGAATTCCCAGTTCTCGAAGTGACCCGCCTTTTTTATGAGACCATCACTCCTCCTACCATGAAAGTATTCGTTTTGGCCAGCTGGATCGCCCTGCTGTGCGCCCTCCCCGCCTATAGCCAGTCCTGCTTCCCCGAAGGCCTTGTTTTTACCTCCCAGCAGGAAGTCAATGAGTTCAAAATCTTTAACCCCGGCTGCCAGGTGATCGAAGGGGACGTCAGTTTTTATGGCGGCATCACCAATCTCAACGGACTGAGCAACATCACCGCCATTAATGGGACCCTCGGCATCGACGACTGCGACGCCCTGACCAACCTCAACGGCCTGGCCAACCTGAAGACCCTGGGGCATTTATACCTCGCCGGCAACGACGCGCTGGTCAGCCTGGGCGGCCTGAATAAACTTACCGCGGTCAACGGCTTCTTTTTTATTCAGGACAATACTTTGCTGACCAACCTGAACGGGCTGCAAAATCTGCAGACCGTGGGCGGCGATTTCTGGATCCACTATTCGCCGGCGCTCACGAGCCTCACCGGACTAAGCGGGCTGACCACCATCGGCGGTGAAATCTGGCTGAATGAAAACGCCGTGCTGGCAAATTTGAACGGCCTGAGCAACCTCCAATCCCTGGGCGGCCTCAGCATCTGGTATAACCACGCCCTGACCGACCTCTCCGGACTGGCAGGCATCAGCACACCGCTCGACAGTATCTACCTGTACGTTAATTCGGGCCTGACGAGTTTGCACGGCCTGGAAGGGGTGCCCGCTATCAACGGCAACGTGGGTATTTTTTTCAACCCATACCTCGCCAGTATTGGCGCATTGAGCGGTCTGACCAGCATCGGCGGAAATGTTACCCTGAACAACAACGACGCGCTGCCCAACCTGAACGGGCTGCAAAATATCAGCGCCATCGGTGGAAGTTACTCGATGGGCGGCAACGATCTGCTACAGAACCTGACCGGGCTGAACGGCCTGCAAAGCATCGGCGGGCAGCTGGAAATCGTTTCCAGTCCGGCGCTGACCAGTCTAAACGGGTTACAGAACCTGCAATCCATCGGGGGGAATCTGAAGTTACAGGGCAACCCTGCCCTGACCAGTTTGAACGCCCTGCAAAACCTCGGCACCCTCTCCGGCAACCTGGACCTGAACAGCAACTACCTGCTGTCCGACCTGACCGCATTAGCTGGACTGAGCGCTATTGGCGGCGGTATTTTGCTCGACAATAACGACGCACTGACCAACCTCGCCGGGCTGCAAAATGTAGCCGCCACCGGCGGGGAACTTTTTGTTTCCGGCAATGAGAAATTACCGGATCTGAGCGGGTTGAACGGCCTGAGCCAGCTGGGCGGTTCCCTCGTAGTAGCCAACAACCCGCTGCTGGCCAGCCTGTCCGGATTGCAAAATCTGAACGGCATTGGGGCGTGGCTGTATATTACCGGAAACAGTGCATTGGCGGACCTGAGCGGATTGGATCAGCTGACGTCCGTTACGGACTATGTATTCATCAAGGAAAATGCGGCACTGACCTCGCTGCACGGCCTCGAACAGCTCGCCGGCGTCGGCGGTCGCTTCGCGCTTTGGAACAATCCCGCGCTGGTCAGCCTGGGTGGTTTAGCCCAGTTAAGCTACATCGGTGGCAATCTGGAGTTGCAGGGCAACAACGCCCTGCCACAGATAGACGGCTGGAGGCTGTTAAATACCATCGGCGGCAACCTCGAGATTCAAAGCAACCAGGTCCTGTCCAACTTCGACAGCCTGCAAAACCTCGGCAGCATCGGTGGCAGCCTGGCGATCAACTACAACCCTGCCCTGCTCCACCTGAACGGGTTACAACACCTGTCCACCATCGGTGGCGGCATCGAAATCAACTACAACAATCTGCTGGCCGACTGTGTGATTCCGCCCATCTGTCAGCGCCTTTTCGGCGACCCGGCCGGTGTGCATATTTCCAACAATGCCCCCGGCTGTAATTCCCCGCAGGAAGTGGAGGAAAATTGCGGCACGACGCCCATCATCGTACGGGTGCGCGTGGACGCCAATGGCGACTGCCAGCCCGATGCGGCCGGACTGCCGGTGCCCGCCCCCGCCGTGTGGCTGTCCGGTCCCGGCCAAACCACCCTGCAACCCACCGACGCTGCCGGGCAGGCGTCTTTCCGGTACTACAACAACGGCCCTGCCACGCTGACGCTGGCGCAGTTCCCCACCGCAAACTGGTCGGTTTGTACGGACACCCTGCTTTTCGAGCCGGGCGTAACGCCCGACACGGTGACTTTTTTGTTGCAACCCCTCCACCAGTGCCCGGAACTGACGGTCGAACTGGGGCTGCCTTCCGTCTTTTCTGATTGCCAGGTGGTCTCGCCGGTCAGCGTTTTTGCAAAAAATACGGGGACAATCACCGCCGAAAACGTACGGATAGCCGTGGTCCTGCCGCCGGAGTTCGACCTGCTGACCACCGCACCGCCGCTCGCCGGACAGACGGGCGACACCTTGTATTTTGACCTGTCTGACTTGCCGGCCCTTGGCAGTGCGGACGTCCGGCTGACGGTGAAGACAAAATGCAGCGGCGTACCGACCGGACGGGCGCTGTGCTGGTCGGCCTTCGGTAGCCTGGATAATGCCTGCCCGGTCAACCCGCCATCGGCATCGGAAATCAGGCTGTCCGCCGCCTGCATCGGCGGCCAGGCGCGTTTCACGTTGCAAAACATCGGCAACGCCGCCACGCAGGGCGGGCACGAATACACGATCATCCGGAACGGCGCTGCCCAAACGACCGAGCCTTTTTCGCTCGCCGCGCAGGAGAGCAAAACCGTGGAAGTGCCGTTCGACGGCGCCACCTACCGTATGGAGGCCACCCAACGCGCCGACGGTACGCTCACCGCCGTCTCGCTGGAAGGCTGCGGCGGCCTGACGCCCGGTTTTGTCACCGCCTTCTGGCAGGATAAGGGGCCACTGGCCGCTGATTTCGACTGCCGGGTAGTGGCCGGCCTGAACGCTTATTCCGGCAAAAATGCCTTTCCCGCCGGAGTGGGCCCCGACCACCTGCTGGCGCCCAACCGGTCGCTGCAGTACACCGTCGATTTTCGCAACACGGAATCCAGTCCGGTCACGCAGGTTCTGCTGCGCGATGTACTGCCCCCGCAATTAAACGTCAACACCTTCCGGCCAGGTGCGGCCTCGCATCCGTACACCTGGCAGATCCGGCACGGCAATGTGCTGGAAGTGCGCTTCGATCCGATTACTTTGAGCGACAGCCTGGGCAACCCCGCCGACCGCCACGGCTTTTTCACCTTCGGCATCGATCAGCAACCCGATCTGGCGGACGGCACCAGCGTAGAGAATAGTGCGGACGTGATTTTTGAAAATAACTACCTGGTGGAACGGGATACCGTGCGGCATACCATCGACCCGTTGGGCGTGAACAGCCAGAAGTGCCTGCCGAACGGCATCATAATGTACTACCAGGAACAGGTAGACAACTTTTTGACCGACTATCCTGGTTGCACGGTGATCGAAGGCGACCTGGAGATCAGGCCCTGGCAGGATGGCATTCAGCACCTGCAAGGTCTCAGTACGCTACGCTCTGTGGAAGGCTCGGTCGTTCTTTTTCAGAGCAATGCCATCCAGACTTTGCAGGGTCTGCACAACCTGCGCAGCATCGGCCGGGACCTGCGCATCGAGGGCCTCTACTCGCTGAAAGATTTGAGTGGGCTGAAAAACCTGCGCACGATCGACAGCCTCCTGCTGATCCGGAGCAACTTTGCACTGAGCAGCCTGCACGGCCTCGACAGTCTACGGCAGGTAAAAAATGTCTTCCTCGATTTCAACGATTCATTGACCAGTGTGCAAGCCCTGGCCGGCATTCCCCACCGCCTGGTGGGCCTTACGATCAATGGAAATGCTGCCCTGACCAGTTTGCAGGGCCTGCAGCACATCGACTCCATCGGCAAGGGCGGCCTCGGTATTTACGACACGCGCCTGGCCAATCTAAACGATCTAAACCAGATCAAATTTATTGGCGGCAGCCTGGGTATCGGTTATAACCATACCCTGACCAACCTGACCGGACTCGGCAATTTGCCCGCCGTCGGCGAGGACCTGCAAATCGTTATTAATACCACCTTAACCAGCCTGGCCGGATTGGACAATTTGTACAGCATCGGCAGAAATTTTTCTCTGACCGATAACCCCGAAATGATTACCCCGGGCAGCCTCCCGACGCTCCATGCGATCGGCGGCGACCTGTACATCGCCGGCATGAACCAGCTGGAGAAGTTCACCGGCCTGGGCAGCATCGACTCTATTGGTGGTTACCTGATCGTACAAAACAACCCCAGCCTGACGGGTTTGCAGGGCCTGGACGATCTGCGGACGGTCCAGGGTATCCACATTGGGGGGACCGCTTTGCTCCATTTATACGGACTGGACAGCATTACTGCCCTGCCCGGTAATCTGGTGGTGGGCGCCAACCCCGTGCTGCGTGATTTTGCCGGGCTGGACCAACTCCACACCATCGGCGGCCGGATGGAGGTATTAGTCAACCCCGCCCTACAGCATTTCAACGGCCTGGGCAGCCTCCGCTCGATCGGCGATAGCCTGACCATCGACCAAAACAATGCTTTGGCTAATTTTAACGGGTTGGGCCAACTCCGCTCCATTGGCAACGATTTTTCCGTGACTTCCTGTCCGGCTTTGGCAGATTTCGAGGGGCTGGACAGCCTGCGGATCATTGGTGACAGCCTGGTTATTTACAATAATGCCGCGTTGAAGAATTTGAATGGCTTGGGTAGCCT